>CAYUKO010000050.1:0-24081 GCA_964445375.1 uncultured Roseburia sp. | reverse complement strand
GGTGGTTATCTCTAAGTCCTCTGGATTTGTATAGTCAGTTCCATTTACTGCATTATATAGATCCAATAAATCCTTCTTATCCTCAAAAACCTTTTGAAACAGTCTGTCCTTATACTGTCTGCGTATTCTGATTCGACGCCAGAATCGGCTGATTTTCCATTTTTTCAGTTTCATTTGTTTCCTCCATTATAGTATACTCTTTTCCTTTTCACAATCATGAAATATTTGCCTGATTTGGCTTGATTTTTATCAGATATGTTTTATCCGTGATTCTTTGACATGTCTTTCACATTATGTAGTATTTTTTCTTATTTGACAATCTGAACGGTAATAATTCGGATGTATTTTATAATTATTTTAAGATTGCTTCTTTAAAGCTCAAAAAAGCACATGTCCAGTCCAATACCGAACATGTGCTTTCCTTGTTTTCTTATTTCATTTATCTCTTTACTCCAACTCCACCTTAAGCTCCGCCAGGCATTTCTTCGCCCCCAGATACTCTTCTTTCTTAACCTCCAGGAATTCGCATGCTTTTTCGATGCTTCCCACTTTCCCTGCAACGGTTTCCGTCATTCTTACTACCATTCGCGACTCTGCTTCCATAACACATTCCTCTACAATACTACAACTCATATTTTCTCCCTCATGAAACGTTATTTCTTTTTTAATCGTATATACGTATATTAACACAACAACTATCCATGTCAAGATAAAAACGTATTTTTACTATATTTTTATTTTTTTTCTTTTAGTGCCTGCATATAGCCCATCACCCTGTTCTTATCTGGTCTTTGTAGAGAATTGTACTGTTCTAAGACCAGAAAGTCCTCAGATTTCCTGTCAATTAACAGATAATCCATTTGGAATTTACTTTCATAAGAGGTTCCGGCAAGCAGTTCATACGGTGTTACATCCAATACCTCACATATAGGAAGTATCTTATCTGCTGCCGGATTGGTTTTCTTGCGCTTCCAGTCACTGATCGTACTCTGTGCTATCCCCGTTTTCTCTGATAGATACCGCTGAGTGATTCCCTTCTCCTTCATCAACTCATAGATTCTTTCACTAATAATCATATAACTTTTCTTTCCTTTTAAGATTATGAGCTCATTCTACCATCTCGCCTTTCGTCTCGATGTTGTTCATTCGCTTTATGGAGGCTTTCACAAGTGCAGCCTCCGCAAAGCTCATTCTATCACATTCTCATATAATATGCCATTCACAGCTATAAGAGATAGCGTTCCCATCCATGTTACTTCTTCTGTAATACTCCTGATGCATTTTCCTTAAATCCCTCTGTACTCTCAGGGATAAACATGATCTTTATCGTGAGAAAGATAAGCTGTAGGTCCAGAATCAACGACTGTCTTTCAATATACATCAAATCCATCTTCAGCTTATCCTCTGCACTGGTATTGTATTTACCATAAATCTGTGCGTAGCCAGTAAGCCCGCCACGCACCCGAAGTCGATAAGCGAATTCCGGTAGTTCTGAAGTGTATTTCTCCACATGTTCTACTCGTTCCGGTCGTGGTCCAACAATAGACATATCACCTTTTAAAATATTAATGAGCTGTGGCGTTTCATCCAATCTGGTTGCCCTTATAATCCTACCCACACGCGTAATACGGTCATCATGTGTCGTACACGGCTTGAATCCCTGCTTTTCTGCATCCGGTATCATACTTCTGAACTTCAATATTTCAAATACTTTCCCATCCATTGTTACACGTTTCTGACGGTAAAAGATGTCGCCGCCGTCCTCTATTTTGATACACACTGCAATAATCAGCATAAATGGTGCAAAGAGAATGAGCATAAACGCTGATATCACAATATCCAAAAGTCTCTTTCCTGTATATTCTTTCGTATCATTCTTGGTTTTTAAAAGTGGCGTATCTATCATATGACGATTCTCAAAATTAGTAAGCAGGATATCTTCAATTCTCGGTGTCAGGTATACATTTTTTCCTTTTTCCACGCACAAAGCCAGCAATTGTATTCTTACATCTTCGGAAACATTATATAAAATAATGGTTCCATACTTTTGTGTTTTCTCTACAAGTTCTCGGAGGGTATTCTTATCCGAGCAAAGCTCACAGATTTGAAACATATGCGGTAATTTTCTTGTAAGCTTCTCACTGAATTCTTCGACAGAAGCTTTTATTAACTCATTAGCCTGATACTCTCCATAAATAACCAATGTATTCTGCGGTGGCACATATCTTGCAAAGTAATGCTTAGCTATCAAAATAAGCAACGTGCTTCCCACAAGCTGAATCATAACTGCTGCAACTCCCGGCAAAAGATTCACAAAACCATGATGCATCAGACAACTTTCCAGATACATACAAAAGTCTGCAATTCCAAAAGATAACAGTTGCGAAAAGACTAACTCCGATACTCTGTATGTTCCGATTTTGAATGCATGATACAGCTTGCCAAATGCCAGATATACAATCGTATACATGAAAGCAGATATCACAACCCCTTGCTTCCATAGATTTGAAAAAGTCTGTTCATTGTAATACAGTACCCACACATAACAGAATATCATGATATTCCAGAATGGAATCATACTTTTCATTGTTTTTAAGAGCACATCATACTTTCTTTTCACGCTCGCTACCTTCTTTCGTTTCTAAGAACTACCGTTCCTTTCCCTATTTTACACTTCTCTTCTTCCCTCTCATCGCTGCAAATTCAACACGTAAGCCATCCATGCACCATACTACAACAATGAGAAATACCATAACTGCAACACAAACAATAATGGTTTTCATGATTGCTACAAGCCCACCATTTGCCTGATATTTTGCAGGTACTGCTACCTTATACGCATTTGAAAAGAGTGTTGTGGAATAATATTCTTCTGTTGTTTCCTCTATCAGTGTTACCCACTCTGCTATGGTAGATGCTATTTTCTCTAACAATGCATCTGCATACGCATATTCATCCTCTGTATTCTTCTTTGATGCAGAATTCATATTGTTGAGTAACTCATAGGTTTCATTCAAATCTGTATTAATCGATGCAATTTGCTTATTCAACTCAAGTTTCTGCTCAATCAGCTGATCATAATACTCATTGGTCTGAGTCAGCTCCTGTGTACTTTCCTGTGAACTTACAATAACAACCGGATCTTTGGCATAATTGTCAATGGTATTCTGCACAGTTGCCAACTGTACCTGAAGTTCTGACAATTCCATGGTACATTTGCGAATCTTATAATTATAGTATTCGCTCATCCTTGTCTTGTCTTTGGACAATGTAACATTCTCAATATAAGAAGTCAGATTCGCAAGATCGATATCTTCTACAGTTTGCAGTGAAACCTCAATATCACTAAAAGATAAACCGGTGTTGGAAGAGCGAAAATCCGGTGCCTGTTCCTTTCGCTCTGACACATAATCAATCATAATCTCTATCTGAGACTCTAACATATCAATGGATTCTGCATAATCATAATCCTGATAATCAAGAAGGTTGCTTGTTACGGTAAGTACTTCTGTATTCGCATATGTATCCATAAAATAAGTACGGTAGCTTTCCAATATAGCATTCAGAATCTCTGTTGTATCCGATGCTTTCATAAAGTTATCTTTATATAAATACACAATGTACTGTGATGGAAAATAGGTCACATCCAGAATCTTTTCATAATTCGATGCATCCTCTAATGCCATCTCCTTAATAACCGTTATTCGTTCTACCGCATCTTCCGGAATTACTCCTTCTATCACAATATTCTGTCTAATATCCTCTGTTGAAATATCCGTAATTCCAAGACTTGCCAACGCGTTCTCTATAACGATAGGTGACTTCATCTTGTTAATATCAAAAGCTGCCCCATTAGGATCTAATCCTTCTTCAATTCCTTCATATTGAAAACTAACTACAGCTTTTGCATAAGAACTTTTTCCTGTAAGATACTGTATTCCGGAAATGGCTAGTCCTATAAATATACCAATGCATGCTGCCATTACAAATAAATAGCCATATAACCTCTTTCTTTTCCCCATTGCAGATATGACATTGACAATATCAATCTGCGATTCATTTTCCTCCGGATTCTCTACCTGCAGATAAATCTTTGCAGAATCCTTCTGTAATTCTTCCTTCAACATATTCCCTTATCTCCTCATTTTTCTATTATAATCAGCCTTTTTATGCCGTTTTTTCCTTACTTTTCTCATGATACAAATAACAGGTACTAAGCTTACTATCATCCCAAGCATAATGAACAGCATTACACCGTCTAAGGGATTCACTGATTTTCTGGTCGTTATCTCACATACAACAGTGTTTCTCATCTCTTCTGCTATCTTTTCTTTCTCCTTGGAAGCTTGCTTTACACTTTGCTCTATATTCTCTACTTCCTCCTGTGATATAGCAACTTCCTGCATCACGATAGCTGTTTCCTGCTGAGGCAGTTCTTCTATCTGTTTTTCTATCTGTTCTTCCTCCCGCTCAATCTCGATGATATCCACTGTCGACTCTCTAATATAACCAATTATTCCTTCATAATTAATCTGATACCATATTTCTCCCGATTCATTCTCCTGTTTTTCTAACGGTTCCAATATTGTATTTCTTGGCACACGCCCTACAATCTCTGCCTCTGTTGTAGGAAGTTCCCGTATATTTACATTTTGTATAAATTTTATCTGTTTTTGCGGTGTCTGTTCTATACTCTGTTGCGTTTCTTCCGCTTCCCGAAACGTTTCCTCTTTTTGAATATATCCTTCTTGCCCGATATCCGTGCAGATAAAATACCATTCTGTTCCATTTTCATCTGTATGTTCCGAAAGAATCGTAAAGACACTTCCCTTGATTACATTTGCAACCACAGTCCCATCTTCACTCATACTTTCATACACTTTTGCTGACATTCCGGAGGTTGTTCCTGTTTCGGCTGCATATACCGGCATCTGAAATATCATCCATACCACAAAAAGAATTAATATCTTCTTCATGATTTATCCTCCTCAACACTGATTCCCCTTGGCATTGATGCCATGCATTCATGCATTTTCTACATAGTAAAATGAGGGCTGTTAACACCATTAACATGCCCTCACCTTATTTGTAAACTACGCAAGAACTAACACTGTAATTACAGAAGGTGTTCCCTGGAAAACGCCAAGTACAGCACCTGTTACAGGATCTACGATACCTTCTACATATTCAATTGTTCCATCAGCATTAATACTCATTAACATGATCAATGCCTTATCTGTTACGTTCTTAATAACGCCTGCAGATGCAATTGTGTTTCCTGTTGCATCCTGTACAACTGCTGCTGTCTTAACAGTACCACAGTTGTTTACAACCATCTCGCTTCCCTTCATCTCTGCAAGTGCCTTAACAGTTGCACCAAAGAAGTCAGAAGCTGGAACTGTAAGAATGCTATTGATTGCTTCTACTGCCTGTGTTGTTGGAACAGCTGCTACAGAAGCTACAATATTGGTAATTTCTGTTTTCTTGTTGTCAACTACCTTGTCAAGAGTCATTGCCTTAACGCTTCCATCTGCTGATGGGATTGCAACAGTTACTGCAGTTGATGCAATTTCTGCTCCTGCTGCTGTCTGTGCAACAACCTGCTGAACAGACTTTGGTTCTTCTACCTTTGTCTGCTGTGTTGCGCTACTGCTGCTTGATGATGAGCTATCACTATCACTGCTACTGCTGCTTGATGATGAGCTACTACTGTTACTTGATGTTGAACTGCTTGCTGCAAATGCTGTCATAGACATAGAGACACACATCACTAATGCAAGTCCAAGTGCTAATACCTTTCTTTTCATGTGAGTATCCTCCTTAGTATTTTAAAAATTTATATAAAACAACAATCTAGCACTGTGATTGCTGATTCATATCATTCTTTTTCTGTCTCTATCACTACTTTATGATAGAAAATCTCCATAATACTTTTCTTCAGAACTTCTTCATTCAGATAATAATCATCATAAAAGTCTTCATCTTTTTTGGCATTCTCAAACTCTACCTTTTTATCCTCACCTGTTAATTGATAAAAAGAGCTTTCCGTAATGGAATAATCAATGGATTCTGCTGCCAGATAAACAACTTTATCTAATGTAATATCTGTATTCATATAAGGCACAATTGCCTGATATATTTCACTCACGATTGGCGGATTCTTCTTCACCTCTTGTACAACCTTTGCAATAGCAACTTTCATAAATTCTTTCTGTCTCGTCAGTCTGGTTGTTGGACTTCCAAGCTCACTGTTATCCCGATAACGCAAATACGGAATGACATTTTTACCTGTCAAAGTGACATCACTGCCGCTTGTATAGCTTTTTTGATACTTTGTCATATCTTCTGTAAGTGTGATTTCAATTCCACCAATTTTATCTGTTATAATACCGAGCGCATCATAACTTACTGCACATGCTCCATGAATCGGTAAATCATAAAACAGCTTGGACACACAATCTTTCATTTTCTGTAATCCAAGTTCGCCACCACCCGCATAACCATATTGCAGACAGATCTGATTATATATGGAATCAATACATTTCTTTTCTTCGTTATAAATATCAACATGAACCATGGAATTTCTCGGAATAGCTATAATATTAACTTTCTTATCACGATTATTCAGTGATACAAGAAAAATGGTATCTGCCTGACCAGCATTCCAATCTGATAAATCGGTTTCCTTCTCTAAAGTCCCCGACCGGTCAATTCCCATTAGGACAAAGTTCAAGCAATCCTGATTATATTCATACACTTCACCCTCATAAGCAACCCATCCATCCTGCCATTCCAGAGTATTTTGCATTTTATTCTCATATGCTAAGCGAACCTGCTGTTCCTCATCCAGATTAGTTGTCATAACAGGTGCCTGCGTTTCTGCTGATGCTTTTAATGCCATTTCACCTGATTTATAAAAATAGATTCCCGCAAGACCAACTAGTAATACCAGAACTAAAAATACCTCTAGTAAACCAATCAGAATTCTTTGAATCTTATTCTTTTTTTTGTTCTTTTTCATCATTTTATATCTCGTGCCCTTTTACATTAGTAAATATTTTTATTAAACAAGAGCAAAAAAAATTGCTACACCGATAGTATAGCACATTGTTTTAATTTAGTAAATATTTTTACTTATTTTGTGAAAATTAATTTATTTTATGTTCTACAGACTGTTAACTATTCAACTGGAAAGTACTTCTTCTCTTTCGTAAGTCCAAGCAAATAATCCGTTGAAACATCATAATATCTTGCAAGCTTTATCAGATGACGGATTGGCATCTCATTTGCCCCTCTTTCATATCGTGCATACATAGTCTGCGAAGTTCCAAGCATCGTTGCAATTTCCTGTTGTGTCAGGTCATTATCTTCTCGCAGATTTCTCATCCTTACTATATAATCCATAATCAGATCCTCCCTAAATTAAAGCATAACAAAGGGATTTTTCTTTTCTTTGTTTTAGTCAACATCTTTACTTATATGAATTATTTTATGTGTAATATGATAAAATTATTTATTTATCTTTCTTCTTTTTTGTGATATGATGGAACGCATGAGAAGACAAACATTACTTTTATTATTCACATTATCTATAAGTAGCTTCTGCGGATGTGCAAGTTCTTCTGCAGAATCCTTAGAATCCTCTCAAACAAACGAATCTGCAGCCATTATTCAGGAGGTCGAAACATTACCGGATGCAGAAATCATCATGCCTTCCGCTTTGGTCGGTGATGAAATCACTAAGCAAGTTATTGAGGATTCTACCGTAAGTGAAACTGATGCTGGTAATAATACCACCAAGATTTCCCTTACAGGTGAGGAACGCACGGAAATTGTGAACAACTTATCAAGTGAGATTTCCGACAAAATCAATACGATTCTTGAAGATGAAGATTATTATCCTGATGTTGTATCTATTACACCAAACAACGATTGTACGGAATTTGTAATCGCTTTAAAGGATGGTGTCATGAATACCTATGAGTCTATGCTTGTCATGTCATTTTATATGGTAGGTGACAAATATCAGATTTATTGTGGTATCCCCTCTTCTGAGGCCAAAACGGTCGTAACCTATATCAATGCAGATACTGGTGAAATCATTAACCAATCCGATTCTACTTCTATGGATACTTTTTCTGAATAATACTCTATATACGAAAAAGGCAAACCGCTTTTCTGCGATTTGCCTTTTTATTGCTGTTTCTGCAATTAATCAAAATCAAATTTTGTATATCTTTCTGCTCTTGCAAGATAACGGAATCTTACCATTTCGTTCTTCTCTAATACATCAGCTTCTGTTCCTCTGTACTGACAGCGAATGCAGCTATAGATTCCTGTATCTTTGTTATAGAACATATCGATGTCGAGGTCTCGCATAAAGCAGGATGGACATCTATAATTTAATTTGCCTTTTCCAAGTTGAGCCATGTTGCAAATACCTCCTTATCAGAAATTGTCTTCTTATATCCAAGCTTGAACATAGGAGAGAATGCATATCCCTCTTCAATATATCCAAGAGCCTTGGCAGATGGTGTAAGGGAAACCTTGGTCTGAATAGCTGGAACAACAGCGCTTACTGCGGTTGCGCCATCAAGCTTCGCATCACGGCATCTGTATTCATAATTAATCGTTTCTCCATTTTCACCTTCACAAGCAAGAGTAATACCACTCATATCTTCTGGATACTCTGTTGTACCATAGCAAGCAGTAATATACTCATCCAGAGTAATCTCAGCGGTTGGATCACTGATTTCAAGAATGTTTCTTTCAATCTTAATGTTAGAAGAACCTTCTTCAAAGTATTCCTTGGTCTGAAGCTTAACAGTAACTCCCTTGAACTGAATCTCTACCGGGTCAAGTGTTAAGATACGTGTCTTCTTGCCATCAATTACTTCTTCAGAGAAGTGACAATGTGTAGGACACAAACAAAGGTCAACTTCTTCACCGTTGTAAGAAAGCTTAGCACTTCTTACCGTACCTGCTCCTGCATAATGTGTAAAGTAACCTGCACGATACTTCTCCTGGATAAGGAATGGATAAGAAGCATCCTGTACATGCTTTGTTCCGATACCAACCGGCCACTCAAGCTTTGCAACATAAGGACGAAGGTCAACGATAGCTCCACCCTGATCCATATTTACACAAGCTCTCATGTATGGGTCACAATACCAGAATAACTGCTTATCTGAACCGTAAAGAATATCTCTCCAAGGAGCACATTCAGGTTCATTGTAGTTTCCTGCATTTACGCCCTTCTTCTCTCTATAGTAATCAGCAAACTCAGACATAGTCATATCAATAAGCTTGCCTTCCTTCTTCAAATCACCATAGTACTTACATCCATCGCTGTATGACTTGTAAAGAAGCTCATATGGCTGCTCCCAACGTCCCATCTTGTTCATCCAGCCTGGTCCTACGAACATCATGTTATAAGAATATCCGTTGTTGTACTTAGCTAAATCTCTATACTGATCAATTAAGTTGTAAAGATATGGATATTCCCATGTCTTGGTATCATAAATCATACCACGAAGTACGTTCTGTGGATGTGTACCAAAGTTAGAACCATTACCATCATAACATGCAATAAGGTCTCTTGATAAATGAGGAATCGCTACGATACCTGAGTCCTCTGCTGCATTTGCTGCTGGTGCATGTGTATTCTGCTTAGAAGGAATCCATGGAGCCCATGGGCCGCCATCGAATAAAGTATACCAGGAGTTGTTACATGTATGGTATGCCTTTGGACCTTCTTCCCAACATGTTGCAACAGCACACTTAACCATTGGATATTTTTCCTTAATATAGTTTGTAAGGTCAGCATCCATATAGTAAGAACCTGTTGATTCCGGATAGAAGCCAAATCTGTCATAGAACTTCTCGAAAACATCATTTACGATAGCTTTCTTGTCTTCCATAGAGAACATCCAGATACAGAAGTCCTTTGTCTTATACTTCTCACGGAACTCTTCGCAAGGAAGTCCGAGTAAAGAAAGTGCAATTTCATCACCGTATACTTCATGATCATGCTTTGCAATTTCTACTGCTTCATCGTTGAATAATGCAGCGTAGGTCATCTGAATGGTTACCTTCAGACCGTTCTCATGTGCCAGTCTCTGCTGAGTCTTGAAAATATCAAGAGATTCTGTAAGAAGTGCCTTATCTCCGATATCTTCCTCTTTTCCCTGTCCTGTCACAGTTGCAGAATACTCCGGAACCATCTCCGGACGATGGATAATGTTTACTACGAATTTATCCACTGTTCTTCCTCCTTATCTTGGGGGTGGTATTGTAAATCCCCATGAAATAAAATTATATAGTTATTTTATCTTTCGCATTATTTGTCTTGCGATTTTGCACGAAATCATGCTTCGCAATCCCTTACGTCATAATGTGATTATAGCACCCATATTTGTTTTTTTGTTTATAAATACACTTGTAAAATGCGCAATTTCAATCATTCAAAATTGCTTCTTTTTTTAGAAAAATGTGTAAATTCACCCACTTATCTTTTACCACCCCTTCAGAGCGGAAATATTATAATCCAAAAGCTTTCCTTCATGATTATCCGGCCGTTTCTTCCATTGATATGGTGATGTTCCAATAATTCGTCTGAAGTTACGGTTAAATGTAGATGGCGTAACAAACCCTACTCTCTCTGCTACATCCTCCATACTGATATCCGTTTTATCAATCAACTCGCAAGCTTTCTTCACACGTACAAAATTTACATATTCCACAGGGGTCATGTTCATCTTCTGCTGGAACACGCGTCTAAAATGTGTCTCACTCATATGGCATTCATTAGCCAAATCTACAATCTTAAAGGATTCCGCGTAATGTGCTTCTACATATTCAATCGCACTTTCAAGCTGTAATACATTTCCCTTGCTTCCTGCTACTTCTCCCTGCCTTCCGTTATACCTTGCAATTTCAAATAACAAAGCATAAAGAAGACCTTTCACACAATCCTGATGATATTCTGACTTATGCTGCATTTCTTCAAAAATGGCACGAATCAACGTAACAATCATAGGATTATGCTCTGCCTTGATAAAAAAAGCATTCTGATTAATGGATTCCAGTAATTCTTTTACCTCTCTGGCATTGCGCTTCCCAAAATCCCGAAGAATTGTCTCCGGATCGATAAACAGGAATTCCCAGAAAGCCGGAACCCCTGGCTCACTTCGTGTCACATGCAGAAAATTTGCCGGAATGCAGGAAACCATTCCTGGTCCAAACCGGTAAAACTCATTCTCCAGCACCAGATCCCCTTCTCCATAGTGGCAATAACCAATTTCCAGCAGATTATGAAAATGCAGATTATCAATATTTTCGCCATATATCTGAATCCATTTACTGCCCATCAAAGCCAGTACCGGTTCATCCTGTGGTAATTCATAAAAGCGGAACTCCGCAGCCTGTTTCTTTTTCTTCGACATATCTGCCCTTCCTATTCTTACATCGTACCTGTTGATTCTCTTAAAACAATCTCATACCCTAACAGATTTCTACCTTTTACTTCTTCACCCTGAATATAAGACAACAGCACCTTACAAGTAAGTGCCCCAAGTCCTTTATCATCAAATAGCAATGATGTTACAGCAGGCTCATGATTCATGAGAAGTGTACTATCATAAAAAGAAGCAACCTTCATATGCTCCGGCACCTTAATATGCTCTCTTTGAAGCACCTGCAACACCAGCGAGCAAATCATATCATCCATACAGACAATACACTGTGCGCCTCTTCCCAGTAAGTTCTTCACCGCCTGCTCTATCTGTTCAAAATTCTCGCAATCATTATAAATCCATGCCTCTTCCATGGTATGCTTCGCATTTCGGAAAGCATCCTTATACCCCTGAAGTCTCGTTCTGTTTACAACAAGATTCTGATTTCCTCCAATCAGTCCAATCTTTTGGATTCCACTTGCCAGTATCTTCATCACAAGTTCGCAACATCCAGCCTTATGATTGTTATCAACCTGTAAGATTTCTTCATCCTTTGACGTTCCCATAAGCACAAATGGTATCTGCTGTTCCTTTAAAAAAACTGCTGCCTTATCCTTCACCATGGAACGGCTCAAAATCACACCATCAACCTTATGATTCGAAATCATACGCTCCAGATTGGAATAATCTTTGCCTGCCGTAGTAACCAGCATCACATCATAATCATTTCTGGATGCTTCTTCACAGATTCCCTGCATACTATTCTGGAAGAAAGGCATATCGACTAAATTACAGTCTCCCGGTATAACCAATGCAATATTATAGGTTTTCTGCTGCGCAAGCCCCTTTGCAATCACATTCGGTTTATAGTCCTTCTCCTGTATATATGCCAGTACTTTCTGCCTTGTCTCCTCGCTGATTCTTCCCTTTCCGGAAATTGCTCTGGACACTGTTGTCTTGGAAACATTCAAAGCCTCTGCAATATCTGAAATCGTTATTTTCTTATTATCCAGTCTGTCATTTCGGAAGGTTTCCATAAAACAACCGTATCCTTTCTAACTCTATCCATTCTATTACTTTGAATGCCTATGACAGGCTCTGTGTAAATCTGTCAAATGCCTTTTGTCCTTCTTCGTCTCTCTTATAAACACCCGCATGCTCTAATACCTTGCTGAATACAATACCAACTTCTTTTTCCAGAATGCTCATAATGGTATCCTCGTTTACCTTGCCTGCATAGTTTGGCAGGAATTCCTCTACCCAGTCTGCATGTTTCTCAAGGACTTCATCCTTTCGGATATCTGCACCTGCAACGATTGCCTTTGCAAGGTCATTCAACTCATTTTTCAGTCTGGATGGAAGAACCGCAAGTCCCATAACCTCGATCAATCCGATGTTTTCCTTCTTGATATGATGAAGCTCTGCATGTGGATGATAAACACCAAGCGGATGTTCTTTGGTTGTAATGTTATTACGAAGAACTAAGTCAAGCTCATAAATATTTCCACGCTTTCTTGCAATTGGTGTAATCGTATTATGTGGTTCTCCATCGGTTTCGGCAAAGATAAATGCTGCTTCATCCGTGTAACCACGCCATTTTGCAAGAATCACATCGGCAAGCTCAATGATTCTGTTGTAATCAGGATGTGTTAAGCGGATAACGGACATTGGCCACTTTACAATGCCTGCCTCAATATCCTCATAACCCTTCACAACAAAGTTTCTCTCAACCGGAGCTTTTGCCATGGCAAATTCATAATTTCCACCCTGAAAATGGTCATGACTCAAAATAGAACCACCTACGATTGGCAAGTCCGCATTCGATCCAACAAAATAATGAGGAAACTGTTCTACAAAGGAAAACAACTTTACAAAGGTGTTGTGCTCAATCTTCATTGGAATGTGCTGGCTGTTAAATACGATGCAATGCTCGTTATAATATACGTATGGAGAATACTGGAATCCCCACTTATTGCCCTGAATCTCAATGGGAATGATTCTGTGATTCTGTCTTGCAGGATGATTTACTCTTCCTGCATAGCCCTCATTCTCAATACAAAGCTGGCACTTTGGATATCCACTCTGCTTTGCATTCTTAGCTGCTGCAATCGCCTTAGGATCTTTTTCCGGCTTGGACAGATTGATTGTAATATCCATCTCTCCGTATTCTGTTGCAGCCTTCCACTTCATATCCTTCTTGATACGATATCTTCTGATGTAATCTGTATTCTGACTGAACGCATAATACCAGTCTGTTGCAGCCTTTGCACCCTTTTCATCATAGAGCTTCTTAAAGGTATAAATAACATCAGAAGGTCTCGGAACCATACAGCCCATAATTTTTGTATCAAACAAATCACGATATACAATCGTGTCATCTTCCATAAGACCATTTGCTGCTGCATAATCAAGCATTTCCTTCAACAGTTCCTCTAAAGGAAACTCTTCCGGTTTTATTGGTGCAAAATCTTCTGCCGCAAATGTTCCATCATATTCCTCTAAACCAAACAACTCTAAAAGCTTATTCACGGTATAAATAATATCTGCTTCATCAACCAGACCGCTGGAAACACCATAACGGACAAGGTCTGTAATATTTTTTGTAATCATTTTTCTACTTCCTTCTTATTTGATAAACGAGCAGACAATGCTGCTCGTTGTGACGGGTTTATTAAAGTACGCTTGGGCCGTCACCAATTTCTACTACATAGAAATCTGCTGCATAACCTATCTGCTCTTTGTATGCTTTTCCAACATTCTCGATAAATGCAGCAACTGCATCTTCCTTAACAATACTTACTGCACAACCACCAAAGCCTGCGCCTGTCATTCTTGCGCCAATAACTCCATCCTGCTTTAATGCTTCTGCAACTAAAGTATCAAGCTCCTTACCGGTTACTTCGTAATCATCACGAAGAGAATCATGAGAAGCAATCATAAGCTTTCCGAATAAAGCAAGATCATTATCCTTTAATGCCTGAACAGCCTTAATCGTTCTCTGGTTCTCATATACTGCATGCTTTGCTCTCTTAATCTTAATCTCGTCACCGATCAATTCCTTATTTGCTTCAAATTCTTCCTCTGTCAGCTCACCAAGAGACTTGATAGAAAGCTTTGTCTGAAGGGAATCAAGTGCTGCTTCGCATTCTGCTCTTCTCTCATTGTACTTGGAATCTCCAAGACCACGCTTCTTGTTTGTATTCAGGATAACAATCTTTGCACCTGCAAGAGCAATTGGTGCATATTCAAAGGATAAATCTGCTGTATCAAGGAAAATAGCAGAATCCTTCTTACCCATAGCGATTGCAAACTGATCCATGATACCGCAATTTACGCCATTGTACTGATTCTCAGAAAACTGACCGATTAATGCCAAGTCCTGATTGGTTACAGCAAAACCAAATAATTCCTTTAAAATAAATCCTGTTAATACTTCGATAGAAGCAGAGGATGATAAACCAGAACCATTTGGAATATTACCAAAGTAAAGAATATCAAGTCCTTTATTTACCTCAAAGCCTTTCTTGCCAAATGCCCAAACGATTCCCTTTGGATAGTTTCTCCAGTCACCAGGAGTCTTCTGCTCAATATCTGCTAATCTGCTTTCACCAATACCACTTTCCTCAAAATTCATAGAATACAGACAAAGCTTATCGTCATCACGTAATCTTGCTACTGCATAGGTACCAATGGTTAATGCACATGGAAATA
The DNA here is from genome assembly GCA_964445375.1 of uncultured Roseburia sp. Classification (GTDB taxonomy): domain Bacteria; phylum Bacillota; class Clostridia; order Lachnospirales; family Lachnospiraceae; genus COE1. The sequence goes on along the minus strand of CAYUKO010000050.1, from coordinate 8,917 downwards.
CATGACCTCCATTATAATCTGTATGCTCACCAATCAAGTTCACACGTCCTGGTGCAAAATAAACTGCTGCTCCATTTGCATCACCAAATACCTCTTCAAACTTCTTTAATAATTCCTGCTTCATCATCTTTCAAACCTTTCCTTTCCACACTTTGTGAATTATGCTATTTTATTTTTTCAGGTTAAAGTGTTTCTTTCAACCTTATTTTCTTTACATAAAAAACATAAAAAATTTTATTTTGGCTGATATTCTTTAATCACTTCCAACGCTGGTAATGCATTGCCATCATAATCGAATAACGCCTGATTTGCCCACTCATTACCGCATGGTCCAGCTTCCTTGATATATTTTAAAGCTTCCTCGGTCGCCCAGCCACTTCCCGCTACAGGCAGCCATGCCGGTTCCCAATAGAAGAAACCGCGTCCCATATTATCAGGAACCTGTTCAATAGAAGCCAAGAATGCTTTCATAAATTCACACTGTCCCTCTTTTGTCATAGCAAATGGAACCTTCTCACAAAGTGCAGGCTTGGTTGCCATACCCTTTCTTTCTTCCGGTGCCAGCTTCTCATAGGAAGCATAATCCTCGGTTGTATGTCCCATAGAAACTTCTGCAATCACAAGTTCCTTGCCGTAACGCTTGGAAATGTCGTTCATGTTATTCTCTAAATCCTGTAAACTTCCATGCCAGAATGGATAATAGGACAATCCAATGATATCGAAGTCTTCGCCTCTCTTCGTGTAATTATCAAACCATTCTCTATATAATGCATTGTTTCCGCCATTATCCAGATGAATCATAATCTTACAATCCGGTGCCGTCTCTCTGACAGCACGAACGCCTGCACTGACAAAACGTGCAATATTATCAAAATTAGGCCACTGTCCTTCCGGCCAGAGAAGACCATTTGACAACTCATTACCTACCTGAACCATATCTGGTGTAATACCCTCTGCGATAAACTTGTTCATATTTTCTTTCGTAAAATCATATACAGCCTGCTCAAGTTCATCCACACTATAACCTTCCCAAGCCTTTGGTTTTCTCTGTTTTCCAGGGTCTGCCCAAAAGTCACTGTAATGAAAATCTAATAAGAACTTTAAGCCTGCTTCTTTCGTTCTCTTAGCAAGTCTAAGTGCAACCTCATAATCCGTATTTCCTGCACCGTATGGCTTTCCATCTTCTGTCTTTGGATCATTCCAAAGTCTGATTCTGATATAATTTGTTCCATAGCTCTTAAGAATCTCGAATAAGTCTTTTTGCTCGCCCTTATCAAAAAAGACAGCACCTAACTGTTCTATTTCATCGAGTGACGATACATCCATTCCTTTGATATAATCCAGCATGATTTCCCTCCGTTTTCAAAACGTTTCCCTAATTTCTGTTGCACGTGCGCAACCGTTTGCGCATCTCTTGTTTACATCATAGCAAGAGAATCGTGTTTCGTCAACAATGTTTTTAAATTCATAAGAACTGCACAAAATACCTTGTTCCTTTTGGTACATATTACTTAATAAACCTAAATTAGCTTTTTTTAACTCGCATCTTTGTCAATTTTAACATATTTTCAAACTATTTGCACTCTTTTTTCCATATTTTGTCACAAAATACTTTTGTTTGATAGGAATTCCACATCAGACAAAACAGCATTTATCATACTGCTGATAAATGCTGTTCCTAATTTCGTTATTGGTACAAAATGACCTGTTTTCATCTCTATGGTATCTAAAGTACAATCATTCGATTAAGGTGCTACATAATCAAATGTGATTTCTAATGTCTTGATATCTCCTAATGTTTCATTGTCTAAAATTACTGCGGAAACGTTAGATGCATCACCATCAATCGTTCTTACGCCTTCTGGAATCTGTCCTACCCATTCATTATACAGATTAACACGGGTACATTTTCTGTCATCGGATGTGGTATAAGGCTTTGCAACAAGCTCATAAGGCTCGCCGTTTACCAATACTTCCTTAATATCCATTACGTATCCCGGATAGAGCAATTCACCGTTTGATACGGCAAGTGCAGAGAATGCAGTACCAATTGCATATCCGTCTTCTGTTCCTGTGAAATCAAGTGCTACAGTGTAAGTACCTTCTCCTGTTACTTCCACATCTGTTGCAACCATTCCATTCACGATAGAATCCGGGCTATAGGTATCTCCTGCACTGTATGTATACTTCCAATCCTTACTGTTAAACATAATCCATGCAACAGCGCCATCCAGATTTTCCATATCTACCTTTAATTCAAATGCTTCCGGTGCATTTGCTAATGCTTCTTCCATGTTCTTCTTGGCATTTTCCTGAATCTGCTCATCAGTAAGTGCAGCCTGTGCTTCTACATTTCTGGCAACATAGAGATTCTTCAAATCCTCATCCACAAACTTTAAGTCCTCACGAATGTAGAAATAGCTGCAATCCCAAAGCATTGGACAATAACCATATAAATCACAGTTGTCTAAGAAATTACTTACATACTCTGCGGTACAATCTTTAATGGTTCCTTCTTCTGCCGGCATAACCGCATATTCACCGATGATAACACCATAACCCTTGTCAGTGAACTTTGTTAACATTTCAAGGAGTCTGTTCTGATCTTCATAATCACTGATTGTGCCCCACTGCTCACCACTTGCAGTACCACAATAGCTCCAAGGATTATAATAATGTACGGATACAAGTAACTTATCCTTTGCACTGTCTGTTGGCATTACATAACGGTCATCACAAGTATGCTCGATATCTGTGTTATAACCTACCATCAAAAGAAAACGCTGTTCGTTATTTCCACCAGTACTACGAACGGTATCTACGAAAGTCTGATTAATCTTATTGGTCATTTCATGGCATTCGTCCATGCGATTGGAATACGAATGGAATCGAATCCTGCCTCTTTCATGCCACTAATCATTTCCTGTGTAGTAACCGGCTGTCCCCAAAGTGTCTCGTATGCTGACACTTCTGCAGTTGTTCCAAGTTCCAGATGTCCATAAGCTTCCATGGTGTTACCAAGGTTTGTACCATTTCCCATAAGCTTTGCAACTTCGAGTGCTGTCAAATCTTCTCTTACGGTACCATCATCACCTGCTGCTGATTCGGAATCTTCCTGTTGTGTTGCCTCCTCCTGTTTTGCTGTTTCCATTTCTGAGGTTGTCTGCTCTGTTGTCATTTCCTCTGCTGTTGTTTCTTGTCCTTTGGCATTTCCACAACCAGTGAAAACGCTTAATGCCAGGATACTTGTCAATACTACGGCAAGCACCTTTTTGCTTTTCATAATTGAGCTTTTCATAAAATATACCCCTTATAGTATTATTTTTGTTGCATAGAAAGCATGAACTCTTCATGTTTCACTGCAACTGAATCATAACACGATATAAGGGGCTAATAATACCTTACCTTTTTTAGTTGTTTCCTGTATTTTTTAGGACAAAAACTCCTATCGGTTCATCTCAAGCTGTGGTCCCGTTGACTGATGATTGGCTATAATGGAATCGATTTCTCTTAAGTTCGAAGATGGTAAGTCACCCGGAATTGTATTCTTTACCGCTGCTGTTGCATTACCATATTCCATCGCCTTTTTGCAGTCCATATTGTGAGCAAGCAGACCATAAAGGGCACCTGATATATAAGCATCACCACTGCCAATTCTATCAACAACATCAATATTCTCATATGCCGGCTCCTGAACAAAACAGTCATTCATGGCATCATAGATACAAGAACCAAAGGAATGAATCTTTGGAGAATGAACAATACGCTGTGTGGATGCAACCACACTGATGGGATAATCTTTGGTAAAGCTCTTCATCATCTCCTGAACCGTACCTTCCTTCTTAAAGGTCAGTCTTGCCGTATCCTCGGAACAGAAAAAGACATCTACAAAAGGAAGAATCTGCTCGATACATTCTCTTGCTTCTTCACCAGTCCATAGGTTTCCTCTAAAGTTAACATCAAAGGAGATCAACGTACCATTTTCCTTAAAGCGTTTCATCATTTCGATTGCCGTTTCTCTTGTCTTCTGACCTAGTGCAAGTGTGATTCCCGTTGTGTGGAAGCATCTTGCTGCACGAAACATTTCTTCTGGAAAATCCTCAATAGAAATGTCCGCAAAAGCGGTATTCTTTCTGTCATATATAACATTAGGCTTTCTCGGATGTGCACCATATTCATAATAATAGATACCAAGTCTGGAATCCTTGGTTTTGTCATACACCAGATAGTCATCACTGACACCACAGAAACGCACTCTGTTCTGTATATAACTTCCTAAATCATTTGCAGGAACCTTAGAAATAATACCGGTTCTTAACCCCAATAAAGAAACGCCGGATACTACATTTAATTCTGCGCCTCCTGCCTGCTTCTGAAAAGCATCTCCTCTTGTCAATCGTTCATTTACAGGCGGTGACAGACGAAGTAATATTTCGCCAAGCGCCAATAAGTCAAATTCTCTTTTTCTCATCATGATACAATCGCCCTCCACAATGAATACTCAACCTTCTTCATTTTGTGTATTTATATTTGTAAGCACTTACATTTTATCATGCATAACTCATTTTTTCCAGCTTTTTCAATACTATTTATGTTGGCTTTTGTTCTTACTCCATCGTAATCAACTCTGCATTTTTCAATCTGCAATATATCGTCTGGTCGCCTTCTTCCTGATAAGTTTCAAAGATTCCTGTTACTTCCACTTCACTTCCATCCGTAGGATATTCATCCGGGTACACATGGCTTCCGTCTTCCCAGATGAATTCAAGTCCCTGAGAGCAGCATGCCATTGCATCCTCAATGATGACATAAAAATAATACTGCGCTGTCGGCTCATACCATCCTCCATAATAATTGCCATTTACTCTAACCGTCTTTCCCTCGTATGTTGTTGGGTCGACCATCATCTGATAAACGGTGGCATAGACCATGTCACTTCCCATTTTGGTCAAATCATAATCTACATCTTCCTTATTAGAATTAGAAGTTTCTTGAATGCCCTCTTCCCCAACTGTCTCTTGTTCAGCTTCTTCCGAAGCGTTTTCTTCTTGCATTCCTTCCTGCGCAATTTCTTCCAAAACGTTTTCTTCTTCGCTCCTCTGTATATCTGCTTCTGTAGTTGTCTTTGCACATCCCGTTAATAAAAACAACGGTAAAAATAATAAAATACCACCCAAAAACATGTATTCTTGCCGCTTAACTCTCTTCATTATGCTCTCCCTGTCACTCTTCCTAACACACTACAAATCAGAAATACTACCATATCTGCTGCCACAATCGTAGAACCTACGGGGGTGGAACAAAGTACCGATATCACCATTCCCACAAAGGCGCAACAAACGGAAATGATGGCAGAACCAATGACAACTCCCTTAAAATTTTGAATGATCCTCATAGCGGATATCGCTGGAAATATAACCAATGCGGATATGAGAAGCGAACCTACCAGATTCATTCCTAATACAATAATAACGGCTATGACTACTGCTATCAGAAGATTATATCTATCGGTACGAATCCCCGTTGCTTTTGCAAAATTCTCATCAAAAGTAACTGCAAATATTTTGTTATAAAACAAAATAAAGATACCAATCACTGCAATTGATAAGACAACGCATAATCCCACTTCTTCTTTTGTTAATGTAAGGATTGAGGTGGAACCAAATAAAGTACTGCATACATCACCTGTTATATTGGCTGATGTTGAAAACAGATTCAAAATCAGATACCCGATTGCCAAAGATCCAACCGATAACATTGCAATCGCTGCATCTCCCTTAAGCTTTGCATTTTGCCCACTCCTAAGAAGCAGAATGGCAGCAAATATCGTAACAGGCATTACCAGTATCATATCATCTGATAAATTGAATATCGTAGCCACTGCCATGGCTCCAAAAGCTACATGAGACAATCCATCACCGATAAAAGAATATCTTTTTAAAACTAACGTCACACCAAGCAGTGAAGAGCATAATGCAATCAGAACACCTACAATCAGTGCATAACGCACAAATGGATATTCCAGATAAAAAAGAATTTGAGAAATCATTTCCTTCATGCCACACTGCCTCCTGTCACGTTTAATATCTTCCATGCCTCACTCTTTTGATACTCTTGCGTTTTCCCAAAAAACAACTGTTCACGCCCAATATGCAAAACGTGAGTCGCATATGTCACTGCTGTCTGTATATCATGTGATATCATAATAATTGCCGTTCCACTCTGATGAAGCGCTTCTATCTGCTGATAAAACTCTGCGGAAACCTTTGGGTCAAGCCCACTGGTCGGTTCATCCATCAACAAGAGCTTTGTGGTTGCACATAACGCCCTTGCAAGCAGAACTCTTTGTTGCTGCCCTCCTGATAACTCACGGTAACACTTATTCCTTAGATTCCACACTTCCATACGCTTCATATTTTCTTCTGTGACCTGCTTTTCCTTTTTGCCATAAAAAGGTCTCCAGCCACATTTTGATAGATTCCCGGAAAGTACAATCTCCCACACAGACGCTGGAAAATCTCTCTGAACAATCGTCTGCTGTGGAAGATAGCCAATCTCTGAAGAACGCATACCATCACCATATACAATCTCACCGGATATCGGATTGATTAAATGCAAAAGCGTCTTCATCAATGTACTCTTTCCTGCTCCATTCTCTCCTACAATACAAAGATAGTCTCCCCTATTTACTTCAAACTGAATATGTTGTGCAACCACATTCTTATCATATCCCAAAGTCAGATCCTTACACGTAATGTATGCCATTTTTACCCTTTCCTCTATATCTGTATGCAATACTTAATTTAATGCCTGTTTTAATGCTTCCAGATTCTCCTGCATAATCGTCAGATAAGTTACTCCACTCTCGATGTCCTCTGCTGTCACAGATTGCAGAGAATTCAATTCCAATATGTTCTGATTCTTGTCTGCTGTATTTTCAATAATGGTCTTAGCAATCTTCTGATTCGAATTCTCTAGTACGAATACGGTATTTATATTCCATTCGTCGACCTTGCCTGCAAGAAACGTAATCGTATCAAAGCTGGCCTCTGTCTCCGCACTGCATCCCACAAATGCTGCATAATAATCAAGTCCATAATCATCTACCATATAGCGGAATGGAAATCTGTCACCAAATAAAATAGTTTTCTTCGAAGCATGCAAAACCGCATCTTCATATTCCTGATCTAATGCAGAGAGCTTTTCCATATATGCCTTCGCATTCTCCTGATATATTAATGCATTTGCCTCGTCAGCCTTCTCAAATGCCTGCGCCAGAGCATTCACTATTGTCTTGGTATTTTTAAGGGACAGCCATACATGTTCATCGTATTCCACTTCGCCATCTTCATGATCATGGTTATGTTCATCTTCGTGTTCTTCTCCGGCTTCATGCTCATGTGCTTCATCATGTTCATGCTCGTGTTCCTCCTGCATTCCCTCAACCAGTTCTTCCTCCTTCACATCCGTTCCAAGTACTTCTAATAGATTAATCACCTGCATATTCGGATTCGTTGCTTCTTTTAAAGCATCCTGAACCCATCCATCCGATTCTCCACCAACATAAACAAAGATATCACATGCCGCAATCTTTGCCATATCCTGAGCTGTTGGCTGATAATTATGCAAATCTGCCCCATTATCCATAAGAAGTGTCATTTCATAATTGTTGCCAAGCTCACCTGCAATCTCTCTTGCCCAATCATATTCCGGGAAAATCGTACAAACGACACTCAACTTATCTGCATTTACAGATGCATCCACGGTATTGCTGCTACTTCCACAACCAACACAAAGCATACTACACATAGCAAGCATTAACATTACTACCAATATTCTATTTTTTAACATAATAAATCCTCCGATCAAATCCAAAATCTTATGCACGCAAAGAAAACCAAGTCCTTTCTTGGTTTTCTTTTCTCACGAAATCATTCCAGACTTTAATCCAAAAGCTCCACCTTTAATGTAATCAGGGTATCCTTGATACAGTCTTGTTCCTGCATAACTGCCACAGAAAGCGTGAACACGCAAAGAACTGCCACAGAAAATGACAGCACGGGAATTGCTCTTAAACTGGAAAGTGTCTGTGCTACAACAGCAACCTCAATACAGACAGAACATTCCTCTCCTATACAATCATGGTGCACATTCTGAATCAAAAAAGAATAGGAAAAGAAAAATGTAATGAGCAACATCACTGCTGCCGCTAATGCTAAGCTTTTCTTCATCTCATACACCACCTTTTCTTAATACTTATTTATTTCTATTTTCTTATTTTTATTTTTTCTCTGCAGGAATCACACATTCCTGACAGCGTAGATACCTTGCAATCCAGTTCAAATCCATGTTCGTCCAATAAATGCTCTGCTATTTCTTTCATAAACCCACATTCCAGATGCATGACTTTCCCACAATTCTTACATTGTAAATGCAAATGCTCATGGCAATTCTTATACGGCTCTGCATATTGATACAGACTGCAGTCATCCTGAACGGATTTGTTCTTAAGCAAAATGCCCTCTTCTGTTAAGCGGTCCAGATTTCTATATATTGTTGCCAGATTAATCTGCTCATTATTTCTCTGCAAATGTTCAAAAACGGTTGCCGCAGAAAATCTCATATCTTTATTTTCCACTATGAAATCCATAATCTGATTTCTTGTTTTTGTTGTATATGTTTTTTTCATGGAGATAATCGCTCCTTTCATTTGCAAATCATTTGCATTTTGTATTGTACGCTTATAAACTGCGTATGTCAATCAAGATTTGCAAATGATTTGCATTTTAAATACCTTTTTCATTTTATATTTTTTTTATACTTTTCACAGTTTAAACACAAAATCGATAAAATTTGAACACAAATTGAAGTTATAGTAATACTTGTAAAAAAGAAAACTACAATGATTGTGATAGGC
>CAYUKO010000049.1:0-24232 GCA_964445375.1 uncultured Roseburia sp. | reverse complement strand
CAATATTTTAGTAACATTAAAGGATATAAAAATGAAAATTGCAATTTGTGATGACGAAGCATGCTTCGTTAATACGATATATCAATACCTCTGGAATGAACAGAATTGTACAATTGAAACGTTTCTTAGCGCAGAAGAACTGTGGAAACAATATGAAAATGGAATCCGTTATGATGTTATCTTCTGTGATATCATGATGCAGCCCTTAAACGGCATTGAACTGGCTCGTAAAATAAGAACCTTGGATAACAACGTTATCCTTGTCTATCTGACAAACAATCTAGAATTTGCACCATTAGGATATGAAGTACGTGCTTTCCGCTATCTTTTAAAGCCAATACATGAAAAAGATTTCCTTTCTGTCATGGAAGAAATACGCCGTGAACAGAAGAAAGAAAAGAAGCTTCTCTTTGAAACTTCTATCGGTTCTCTCCTTATACCGGAAAGTTCTATTGTCTATATGGAAGCTTTTGACAAAGATATCCAAATTTTCTATAATCAGGATTCTTTCTATGTGAAGAGGGGACTTAATGAATTAGAAGAAACGTTAACAAACCATTGCTTTTTTCGAATTCATCGTAAATATCTGATTCATTTGGACCACGTTTTAGAATACGATAATTCCAAGGTTACTTTAGACTGTGGCAAAACGCTTCCTGTCAGCCGCCGCAAAAGCAAAGCTTTTCGCGAATCCATGGAATCATTTATCAAAGGAGCATAATCATGATTGGAGCCGCAATTATAACCACTTTTTTAAACTTAATTGCATATTTGATTGTCATACTGATTTTGCAGCATCTTTGCTTTGCACATATGAACTTAAGCAATAAAAACCTTATAATATGTACGATTGTGGCTACCGTCGCCATGCTGGGTACACAGCTTTTGGATATGGAAACCATCTGTAACTATGTCATTTACATTATGTACTTTGGAACCATTCTTGCTTTAAGCAGTAAGCGTCTGATTGATTTACTGCTTTCTTTTCTTGCCTTTTTGTTGTATATGGCATTAAGTGTCATCCCCCTTTGTATTATTGAATATCTCTTCCCTGGTTTAAATATCACTCTGAATCTTTCGGGCGTAGAATATCAGGCTGCCGGTCTGATTATGGATATTGTCACGCTGATTATTCTTCTGGGAATTCAGTATATAACCTGTAAATATACCTACCGTCCACATTTAAGTGCCAAAGAAGTACTGTTCTCCATAATCTTACCATTTCTTTCTTTAATGATCTGCGGAATGCTTCATCTGACGGTCGGTGATTCTCTTTTGGTAACCTTAATCTGGCAAATATCCCTGACACTGCTTTTTATCGCCAGTTATACCTATTACTTCTACCTTTTAATCGATTCCCGCGCACGCGGTTATCGTGAAATTACGGCACGCACGCAGACTGCTTATTTGAAAACGCAGCTTGACTCCCTGCAGAATCTGAAGGAAAAAGAAAAAGATGTTCAGAAAATGCGCCATGATCTGAAAAATCATATTTCTGTCATTGAATCACTTTGTGCTCAAGGAAACTACACAGAAGTACTTTCTTACACAAGCAAATTAGGCAGTTCCTATTTTACAGGAAATCAACCAATCAGCGGGAACAAAATCGCAGATACAATTCTTCATACCAAAACAAAATCTGCCAAAGGTGCCGGAATCGACTTCACCTTCGAAGGCAACCTTTCCGCATTAGATGCCTTATCCGAGCCTGATATTTGTGGACTTCTGGCAAATGCCTATGATAATGCAATCGAGGCATGTCTCACACAGGAGCATGCTTATATTCATACGAAAGCCAATACCACCAGAAATCATACTTATATCGAAATCCGCAATTCCATACCAAAAAAGATAAAGATTCACAGCAATCAGCTCAAAACTACCAAAGAAGATAAATATAACCACGGATATGGTATTGAAATCATGAAGCAGATAGCTCGCAAATATCACGGAAGCTGCGAAATCACTTCTACGGATACGGAATTTATGGTAGAAATCACATTATTAACTACAACCAAATAAGCAAACGAAAAACTCTTCAAAAGCCACTACAGCCTGAAGAGTTTTCTTTTCCCAGATCCTATTTTTCTACATATACTTTAAATGTTGTTCCGTCTCTTCCATCAAGTGACACGGTTAAATATTCACATTCTTCATTATTGATATCGAATACACAGTATGCTTTACATTTCTCGCCCGGCTTTAGATTAACATCCGTTATATTGGATGTCTCTCCATCCTGAAACGTACTTCTATGCCCTACAAGATACCCATCCGAATCCATAATGCGAAGTGCACTTTCTGGTATGGACAATACCGTCGATCCATCTGCTCCAAAGTCAATGTTCTCATATTCCCAAGTTATCTGATAAAGCTTTTTATCACTGTCATCACCAGCCGGAACCATTTTAGCACCTGTTACAGAGAATACATAAGATCCATAATCTGTATCTATTCGCACCAGTTTCTTTGCTATTCCTTTATCGCTGGTTTCATCCTCACTTAAAGATGTTTCCTCATCATCCCCTTGTGTTTCTTCGTAAATATAATATCCTCGTAAAGCAGTATCATAGCAATAGGAAACCATCAGCTTCTGCTTCTCACTATCAATATCCCCAAAAGGACTCTTCGTCATCATTATACTTTCACCCGGATATAACGGCCTCTCATCCCAACTGGTTACCCTTGTATGCTTTACGTCTACTGCATTTCCATCTTCTATCAATATCCATTCCAGGTCTATATAAGTAGCCTTTCTATCCATATTATTGGTTACTTGAAATTGCACTTCCGAGCGTTCTTCATTCCATTCTAATATTTCAAAACTTACTCCATTTACTACTTTTTCATCATTTAGCAAATACCAGTAATCTCGCCCCTCATTCAATTCACTCCATGAATCAAGTTCAATCGGTCTTCCGATAAAATCATAATAAACCTGATTAGCAGTAAGCGTATAATTTCCTGCATTTTGCTGCATATTATTATGATCTAGCGGTTCCGCACTTCTAAATTTATATTCCACATCTACGTTCACATCAAATGAATTCCTATTTGTGCACTTACATATACACGACTTTCCATCACTCGAATTGTAGAACTCTACTAAAATATTGTCCTTGTCCAGTTCCCACACTTTTTCATACTCATCTGGAATCTCTGTCAAAAACACTCCCCATAGTTCCTCTTCACTTCTTGTCTCCTGTTCTGTCTCTACAGAATCATCTACTGCATCATTAACCATGTCTTCCAACAGTTCTTCACTATTATCAGACTCACCTTCATTATCCGCAAATATTTGCTGTTCAGAGCTAACAGCTTCTTCTGTTGACGGGTCATTCTGCACACTCTTACTACCACAGCCTGATAATACAACGGTCATCAAACATACACAAATCATCCATTTCTTCATATTGTTCTTCTCCAATCTAAAAACCAGTTTCCATCCTTTGGAATTTCTCCATTTCTTTCTCTCCTATTAATATTTTCTTTACTCTACCATTTTGCCTCCTGAAAATCAAATGTTAAAATTTTAGCAATATAACTATATCACAATTTCTATGATGCACATATTTTTTCCTTGAACGGTATATTATCAGGTGTAAACGGTCACAATATCCGGATATCGTGTATATGAAAATCTCTTTATCATGTTTATCCCTTTTTCATTCTTGCAATTAAAAAAGGAACAAATCCAACCTAAAATGGAACCTGTTCCTTTTCTTATCACTTGCCCTATTAAGTATTCATTTTTTCTATGATACAGGTATGACGCTTTTCTTCATCATAATTAATCCCAACCAGCAGCACATCTTTACAATATTTTACTTTCTGTATATAATTACGATTCTTAATTTGCTCTACAGCTTCCTGTGCAGAATGGTTATACTTCAATTCCAAAATAATCGCCGGTGCATTTAATTTCTTAGGTATAAAAATATAATCACAATAGCCTTTTCCAGTAGCATATTCTCGCTCAATCCAATATTCTTCTCTTGCATATAAATAACATAATGTAATTACACAAGATAAAGCGTTTTCATCATTATACTTCAAAAATGGAATCTCCCGGTCATGAACTTCTTCCAAAATCTGTGCTACTTTTACGGCATCCTGATTCAGAGTCGCCATCAGCATTTCTTTTGATTGATAAACAATGTCTCTTATAGCTCCCATACTTTTCCGAGACATAACATCTTCAAATTTCTCCATCAACTCATGATTTGGTATCCTAATCAAGCCATCATGATAAGATAAAAATCCATAAACCACCATAGCGGACAGAATCTCATCCCGACTATTCAACTGTTGCTCTGCAGCACTATATCCCTTTAGCTTTATTGGTACTGAAATACCAGAAACCAATTTGACAATATCTTCTCGTACCTCATCTACGTTATGTTCAATACAATCTGCAACTTCATTCATTGGTCCTGTTTCTGTCCAATAATTCCTACACACCCCATTCGAAAGAGCATTACTAACAGAACGTGGATTAAATAAGCTTTTCCCATCACTTGTATAATATCCATCATACCATCTCTTTAACTCTTCATAAGGCACGGTTTGAAACCGATCACACAGCTTCTTTACTTCTTCCTCCTGAAATCCAAAATAGGAATCGTATACATTATCATTCATAAAGTTATACTCTTCAAACATATTAAGTTCAGAACCGCTTGAATATTTTGCAATAGGCAATACACCTGTCATATATGCCAATTCCACATACGGCTGATCCTTTAACAATCCCTTCAAGAACTCAAGATAAGAATCTTTCTCTTTCTTTGTCATGAACTCTTTATAAAAAATCGAATCCCATTCATCTAAGATAAATATAAAAGAATCTCCCGTATCTTGAAACATCTTACTTAACATGGAGTATTTTTTATTTTGAAGCTCCGGATAGCATTGCAACAAATCTTCCTTTAGCATATCAACGATATTTACAATGTATTCCTTGTAGCTTTCACAAAAATCAGGCATACGACTAAAATCAATATAAATAACATTATGCTGATTCAAATGCTTCTTATACGATTCTTTCGTTGCGATTTTTAACTCCGTAAAAAGCTCCTCCGACTGCAAGCCTTTTGTATAATATGCACCTAACATATTAGCATTGATTGTCTTGCCAAATCGCCTTGGACGGGTAACACATACATAACATTTTCCCGTCCCAATCAACAGATTCAGCTTATCAATAAGCAAACTTTTATCTATATAAATATCACAATTTATTGTTTTTCGAAAGTGTATAGCTGGTGCATTCGTATTCAAATAATTCATAGTCTTCATTCCTGCCTTTCCAACTATAAAATATCTTTGTTCTGAATATATTCTAGCATATCGGATTACAAAAAGAAATAAAGGAAACGGTAATCGTATCCGGATATCGTGTATATAAGAATCACATGTCCGAATAAACCACAAGACTAACATTTCCTAACGCATCAGCCCGCTCTATACATCCTTTTGTAAAACCATTTTTAGAAAACAAAAAGAAATGCTTATTACTGTAATAAAACAAATTACTACGCTCTATCAATTTCTCTAAAATCGGCAAATCTACCTTTTCATTTGTCCACTTGCATTCTCCAAATAAAGCAGTGTCTTTATCGGCAATGCCCATAATGTCAATTTCTTCCATAATACGATTTTTCGGATTCGTTCCCCACCATCGTCCTAAATCAGCAAATTCAATTGGTGACTTCCCTTCAAGCAGTAATCTCCATAAATACTGTTTACAAATTTCTTCGAATACAGCACCCATGAAATCGGATAAATGTGGCTTTATTCGGCTGTATGCCAGTTCTACCGCTCCACGGGAAATAATAGAATTATTTGCAGGAATAAAACGATACCAGAATCGAAACATATTGTCTTCCAGTGCATAGATAGTCTTTCTTGTAGACTCATCTCCAATTGGTGTTTCCTTCTTCAAAATTCCTAATGAAATCAAATTTTTAATATATGTTGCACACACACTGTTTTCCTCAGCAACTTTACCCGAAATCTCTGATAGCTTTGTATATCCATTTGCCACCGCTGAAATAATCGCATTATAAATTGCCGGTTCCCGCACCTCTTGTTTCAGCAAATTGGCAGGTTCTTCAAACAATGGCGAAGCTGTATCCAAAAACATTTCCTTTATATTATCTTCTACCGATAAATTGTCATCTATTTTCAACATATATTGTGGCGTACCACCCACAATTCCATAAAGCAACGCTCGATCTTCCAGATTAAATTTGTCAAATCGTTTTCTTACTTCAAAAAAATCAAACGGTAATATTTTAAATTGCGCTGTTCTTCTCCCATATAGCGGTGCCTTATAGCCCAAAACATGATTCTCCATAAAGGACATAGAAGAACCGCATAAAATCAAATATAGTTTAGACTCATCTTTATTTTTATCTATCAGTAACTGCAAGGTAGATGCCAGACTTTTGGAAGCTTTTGCCACATATGGATATTCATCCATAACTAAGACTAATCGCCTGTTCTTTGCTATCTGAAAAACATGCTCCAACGCAGCCTGAAAAGAAGTAAAGGAAGTATCACTTTCTATACCCGTTTCATAGTTTAAAATTGCCTTACTGAAATTTTCCAGATTTTGTTTTTCGCTACTCTCAACCCCTGTAAAATATATCGCTTCTTTATCCTTAATAAACTCATTGATAATTGCAGTCTTACCAACACGACGACGTCCATAAATAACCGGAAACTGAAAAAAATCTGTGTGATACAATTTATTTAATTGTGCAAGCTCACGTTCTCTACCTATAAACATACTTTCCCTCCATTTAGTAAGGTACAATTTAGTAAATTACGATTCACTAAATTGTACCTTACTAAATAGTTTATGTCAATGTTAATCTCATCATTTCACTTTTTATTATTTTTTTGAAAACAACTGACTAACACCACTATGAGCAATGCGTCAACCTCGATTCCGCTTCGCTCCATCTCGGTCGCGTGCTTCGCCTGACTAACACCACTATGAGCAATGCCAACTTCGCTTCCACTTCGTTTCAGCTCAGTCGCGTGCTTCGCACTATAAACAAACAAAAAACGGCTATGTTGCAAGCTAGCTTGCACATAGTCGTTTTTCATTTGTTTGCATTGCTCTATTATGATCAAATTATACCTCGAACATGAGGTCTGCATATGTAGGCATTGGCCATACGCTGCTGTCTACGAGCATTTCAAGCTTATCTACTGGGGCACGGAGTGCATCCATAGCAGCCTTTACGGAATCCTTGTAGTAGAATGCCTGCTCCTTAACATCAGCAATAGCTGCTGCCTTAGCTGTTTCTGCTTCCAGAGTAGTAAGAGCACTCTTAGCTTCTCCAAGTAATGCATCTACCTCACCAAGTAATTCTACCTGAGCAGTTGCAGCTGCTCCTGCTTCCTTAACTGCGATTACCGTATTAGCAAGCTCTCCTGTGTAAGAAGTAACTGCCGGGATAATATCCTTACTTGCCATATCAATCATCGTTAATGCTTCAATATTAATCGTCTTTGCATAGGTTTCGTAGATAATCTCTTCACGGGATTCAAGCTCAACCTTTGTAAAGATACCAAACTTCTCGAATAACTCAACTGCCTTATCGGTTGTTAAGGTAGAAGCTGCCTCGATCATAGACTTAATGTTTGGAAGTCCTCTTCTTGCTGCTTCTTCCACCCATTCATCAGAGTATCCGTTTCCATTGAATACGATTCTCTGGTGCTCTGTCATATATTCCTTAATCATATCATGTACAGCCATATCAAAGTCTTCTGCCTTCTCAAGTCTGTCAGCAGCTTCACAAAATGCCTCTGCAACGATAGCATTCAGTGTTGTATTAGGACTTGCGATGGAGTCAGCAGAACCAACCATACGGAACTCAAACTTGTTACCTGTGAAAGCAAATGGTGAAGTTCTGTTACGGTCTGTTGCATCTTTAACAAAGTTAGGAAGTGTTGAAACACCTGTCATCAGCTTTCCGCCTTCCTTAACCTTTGCAGCATCACCTGTTTCGATTAACTGCTTTACAACGTCCTCAAGCTGTTCTCCAAGGAAGATAGAGATAATTGCTGGTGGAGCCTCATTTGCACCAAGTCTGTGATCGTTACCAACGTCAGAAGCAGACTGACGAAGTAAATCTGCATGTGTATCCACTGCCTTCATAATACATGCAAGAACAAGTAAGAACTGAATATTCTTGTTTGGTGTATCGCCCGGATCAAGAAGGTTTACACCATTATCTGTTGTAATAGACCAGTTGTCATGCTTACCGGAACCATTTACACCTGCGTATGGCTTCTCATGAAGCAGACATCTTAAGTCATGCTTGTAAGCAACTCTCTTCATCGTCTCCATTACTAACTGGTTATGATCTACTGCGATATTTGCTGTCTCATAAATAGGAGCTAACTCATGCTGAGCCGGAGCAACTTCGTTATGCTGAGTCTTAGCTGTTACACCAAGCTTCCAAAGTTCTTCATTTAAGTCCTTCATATAAGCGCCTACACGCTCTTTGATGACACCAAAGTAATGATCTTCCATTTCCTGTCCCTTAGGAGGAAGTGCACCGAATAAGGTACGTCCTGCAAACATAAGGTCTTTTCTCTGGAAATACAAATCCTTATCAACTAAGAAATATTCCTGCTCTGGTCCTACACTTGCAACAACCTTAGTTGCTTCTGTATTACCAAATAATCTTACGATACGAAGTGCCTGCTCACTTAAAGCTTCCATAGAACGAAGAAGTGGTGTCTTCTTATCAAGTGCTTCACCTGTGTAAGAGCAGAATGCAGTAGGAATGCAAAGAATAGTTCCACATGCAGAATCCTTTAAGAATGCCGGAGAAGTAATATCCCATGCTGTATATCCTCTAGCTTCGAAAGTAGCACGAAGTCCACCAGATGGGAAAGAAGAAGCATCCGGCTCACCCTTAATTAATTCTTTACCGGAGAACTCCATTAACATCTTGCCTTCCTTATCCGGATGTGTGATAAAGGAATCATGCTTCTCAGCTGTAATACCTGTTAACGGCTGGAACCAATGTGTATAATGTGTAGCACCATTTTCTACTGCCCAGTCCTTCATTGCCTTAGCTACTACATCGGCAGTTGCCATGGAAAGCTCTCCTCCATGCTCACTGACATTCATAACTTCCTGGAATACCTTCTTAGGCAGTCTCTCTTTCATCTTCGCAACTGTAAATACTTTTTCAGCAAAAATGTCTTCCACGTTTAAAAGTTCGCTCATATCTTCTTCCTCACTTTCTACTGTATCAAAACGTACAACTTGCTCATCTTATTCGTTGCACGTATCGTGCGTTATAACAAATCAAACTTATAAAAAAAATGCTCCAAAAAAAATTCTATTCTTTTCGGAACACCTTCGTTCATGATACTGTATGAATTATATTCGAAGTAACTTATACGCTATATAAGTTTCCTTTGTTTCCTATAAGATAATATATCTTTTTTGAAAAAGCAATACTTTCCTAAGAATTTTCTTCTTTTTTTACAATTTGCCTATTTTTCTTTCTTAGGAAAGCATTGTTTTGGTTATATTGTTCTAACTGTGCGCTTTATAATTTCACAGACTCCTGTACATTATGGCAACGCATGATATCATACGCTTCCGGCTTTACACTAAGCTGGGCATAGATAATCTGCTTTGAATGAGGACAGCTCTCTACTGCTTCCCCTTCTTCATTGTACATAGCAAGTACCTTCGTCTCGATATTCTGACCATCACGCTTCATAAGCTCAATCGTATCACCCACACAGAACTTATTACGCTGCTCAAACTTTGCAAGCCCACGCTCATCCAAACACTCCACCGTTCCCAGATACACATAATCATTTACATAGGTATTGCTGTCGTAAATCTGTGTATTTTCATCCGGCTTTCCAAAGTAAAAGCCGGTTGTGAACTGACGATACGTACATTTTGCAATCTCCGCACGATACCATTCCATGTTGGCACGATATTTCTCTTCCGATTCCAGATAATCATCAATCGCTTTGCGATAAGTTCTTGCTACACAGGCAACATAAAGCGCCGTCTTCATTCTTCCTTCTATCTTAAGGCTGTCGATTCCTGCGTCAATAATCTCAGGAATGTATTCAATCATACACAAATCCTTAGAATTAAAGATATAAGTTCCTCTTTCATTCTCATAAACCGGAAGATACTCACCCGGACGCTTTTCCTCTACAACCGCATACTTCCATCTGCAAGGATGGGTACACGCTCCCTGATTAGCATCTCTTCCTGTAAAATAATTCGATAACAGACATCTTCCCGAATAGGAAATACACATTGCTCCATGAATAAAGCTTTCGATTTCCATTTCCTCAGGAATATGCTCTCTGATCTCTTTGATTTCGGCAAGAGAAAGCTCTCTTGCTGATACAACTCTCTTTGCGCCCTGCTGCCACCAGAAACGATAGGTCTGGTAATTCGTATTATTTGCCTGTGTAGAAATATGGATTTCTACCTCCGGCCATACTTCCTTGGCAATCATGAACATACCCGGATCTGAAATAATCAGCGCATCCGGCCCGATTTCCTTTAGTTCCTTAAAATACTCTCTTGCCCCATCCAAATCATCATTATGCGCAAGGATATTAGCTGTTACATATACCTTGACACCATGTTCATGAGCAAAAGCAATTCCTGCTTTCATGTCCTCAGGAGAAAAATTCTTCGCTTTCGCACGAAGTCCAAATGCTTCTCCACCAATATATACGGCATCCGCTCCGTAAATGACAGCTGTCTTTAATACTTCAAGGCTGCTTGCCGGAACTAACAGCTCTGGTTTTCTTCTATTCATTCTTCGAATTTCCTCCCTGTTTTTTGGCAGATTTTTTAGCCGATAAGGTAACGCCATCTGCAACTGGCAGAATCACGGTTTCCAATTCCTCATGATGTGTCAACGCATACAGATATTCCCGCATTCTGTTATGTATCGTCCTATTTCGCCTCGTTACTGCATACTTGGACTCTACAATATCACCATCCTGTAAGATATTGTCAGAAACCAGAATTCCTCCCGGTGCCATCAATCTCAGGATATCCGGCAGAAAGTTAATATACTGTCCCTTTGCCGCATCCATGAAAATAAGGTCAAACTCTCCTTCAAGCTCTGCAAGTATTTCCATTGCATCGCCTTCTAAAAGTGTAATATTTTCTTCTTTTCCTGCCTTCTTAAAATTCTCCTTTGCAAGCGGAATCCTCTTATCGTATTTCTCAATTGTCGTAATATGACATCCATCTGGAGCATATTCACTCATCAATAACGCAGAAAAACCAATGGCCGTTCCAACCTCAAGAATCTTCATTGGCTTTCCCCAGGTCAGCAGAAATTTTAATAAGCTCTGCATCTGAGGTCTGATGATCGGTACATTGGTTTCTCGTGAATATTTCTCCAGCTCTTCTAAATACGCAGGATTACCTCGGTCAAAGGATCTGATGAAGGTCATCATTCTTTCATCCGCGATCACTCTGCTTCCTCCGTCGCTTCCTCACTATTACAGATTACTGCCAGCATGTCCTCGATTGACATTGCTGTATTCAGCTCATAGGAACCGGCTACCATCTGATCTTTATAATCAGACAGCTTTTCCTGTATATAAAACATCTTGGCGTCTCTGATCAATCCCTTTTCTTCCAGCATCTTGCCAACATCCATGACATCCTGACTCTCTGAGATTACCACATTGACTGTTCTTCCATCACCTTCATCAACCGGGATATCCGCAAAGAGATTGAAGCCAAAATCATAAGCTCCAATCGCCAGCTTAAAAATGATGATAATCACTGCTGCCGATAGCACAATCTTTGCAAGCATTGCTCCTATTGCGCCCAAAAGCTGTTTTACGTCCATAATTCTCCTCCCAAAGTCAGTCTTATATCTCCATAATGATAGGAAGAATCATCGGTCTGCGCTTCGTCTTCTTCCATACGAACTCACTTAAGGTATCCTTAATTGTTCCCTTAATCTTACCCCAGTCCGTAATATTCTTATCAAGACAACTAAATACCGCCTTTTCAATTACTCTGTGTGCTTCCTCCATCAACTCGTCAGATTCCTTTACATAAACGAATCCTCTCGAAACGATATCAGGGCCTGCAAGAAGTTCACCTGTTACTGCTTCCAACGACATAACAACAATTAAGATTCCATCCTCTGCCAAATGCTGTCTGTCTCGTAAAACGACATTACCAACATCTCCAACACCCAGTCCATCAACCAGAACCGTTCCTACCGGCACCTTACCGTTTACTGCTGCTCCTTCCTGATCCATGCAAAGAACGTCACCCGAATTCAAGATAAAGATATTATCCTTATCCATACCAAGGTCCATGGCAATCTTTGCCTGTGCCTTTAAATGTTTGTACTCACCATGTACAGGAACCGCATACTTTGGCTTTGTCAAAGTATAGATTAACTTAATCTCTTCCTGACAAGCATGTCCGGATACATGTGTATCCTGGAAAATGACATCCGCGCCCTTCTTAAATAACTCATTGATCACCTTGGTAACTGCCTTCTCATTTCCTGGAATCGGATTGGAAGAAAAGATAACCGTATCACCATAGCCAATGGTAATCTTCTTATGCATACCACTCGCCATACGGCTTAAGGCTGCCATACTTTCTCCCTGACTTCCGGTTGTGATAATAACCGTTTTGTCCTTTGGATAATTCTTAAGCTTTTCGATATCAATCAATGTATTGTCCGGAATACTCAGACGATTGAGATTTGAAGCAGTCTCGATGATATTGACCATGCTTCGTCCCTCCACAACTACCTTTCTTCCAAATTTATAAGCTGTATTGATAATCTGCTGTACTCTATCTACATTGGATGCAAAAGTCGCAATGATGATTCTTGTCTTCTTATGTTCTTCAAACAAATCATCAAACACACTGCCCAGTGTCTTCTCTGATGGTGTAAAGCCCGGTCTCTCTGCATTGGTACTGTCACACATCAATGCAAGTACACCCTTCTTGCCAAGCTCGGCAAATCTCTGTAAATCAATGGCATCACCATATACCGGTGTATAATCAACCTTAAAGTCTCCTGTGTGCACAACGATTCCTGCCGGCGAATAAATGGCAAGCGCTGCTGCATCTACAATACTGTGATTGGTCTTGATAAATTCAATTCGAAAACATCCCAAATTGATATTCTGACCGAACTTTACAACCTTTCTTCTTACATTATGAATCAGGTTATGTTCCGCGAGTTTATTTTCAATGATACCCATTGTCAGCTTTGTCGCATAAATAGGCACATTCAACTCTTTTAATACATAAGGAAGTGCACCAATATGATCCTCATGTCCATGTGTGATGACAAATCCCTTTACCTTATCTACATTGTTCTTCAAATAAGTAATATCCGGTATTACCAAATCAACTCCCAGCATGTCATCTTCCGGGAAACTTAGACCGCAATCCACAACAATAATACTGTCTTCATATTCAAAGGCAGTAATGTTGAGTCCGATCTGCTCAAGACCTCCTAATGGTATCACCTTGAGCTTAGACGTATTTTCTTTTTTATTCTGTTTCAAAATAAACCTCCATGAATTATTAATTTAAATCAATATCATCAAGCATATTCTCAAAAACAGCTGATACCGCATCGAACTCATTGTCATCCTCTACCATGACATAAACACGTTCTTCTGCATCTGAATCAGAGATGTCCTTCAAGATATATGCTTCACCATCCTCATCTTCCTCTGCATCTGTTACCAGAATATAATTCACACCCGTAATCGTTGTCTGTTCCAGTACATAAAACTCTACTGCTTCTTCTCCATCAGGTACAAAGGTAATTTTCTCCATTATATGTTCTCCTTATTCTTAAGCAGGTCCAAATATCCCTGCAAAATAAAAATCGCCGCTATTCTATCGACGTGTTCCTTACGTTCCTCACGTCTTATACCGGCTTCCATCATCGCTTTATCTGCTGCAACTGTTGTTAACCGCTCATCCCATAAGTGTACACTAAGCCCTGTACGGCGCTCCAGCATCTCTTTAAAGGCGAGCGTTTTCTCTACACGTTCTCCCAATGAATCATTCATATTTTTAGGATATCCAAGTACGATTTCCGTTACTTCGTATTCTACAATCAATTCTTCAATTCTTGCCAGAGTCTGGCGCAGCTTGTCCTCATTCTTCCTGCGTACGATCTCAATTCCTTGGGCTGTAATGAGCAATGGATCGCTGATTGCCACACCGACTGTCTTTGATCCAAAATCAAGTCCCATTATTCTCATTCTTTACTCCTGCTAATCCGAAACTGCCTAATTCCAGCCTGAATTCTTAATATAAGACTTTAACATCTCTTCTACAAGTTCATCACGCTCTACCTTCATAATCAAGGCTCGCGCATTCTTATGGCTGGTAATATAAGTCGGATCTCCTGACATAATATAACCGACAATCTGATTTACCGGATTATAGCCCTTCTCGGTCAGAGCTGCATAAACAGAAGCTAATACATCTTTTACAGAAGTGCTCTCCTGCAATTCCTCCGGTACAAGTTGAATATATTGTGTACGTGTTAAATCTTCCATTTCACTGCTCCTTCCAAAAGTTCTATTTCTTTATCCTTTAAAATCTACACATTCATGTCTTTCGATAAAACTTAACCTTGCTTTATCGTCTGTATCTTATATCTTACTCTAATTTGTTTGAAAATTCAATGCATTCTTTTCCATCAAAAGCACTTCTTTGTTGAGCGCACCGATTACCTTGCCTTCTATCAGGCAGTTCGCATATTCACCACCATCTGCTAAAGCAACCTTTACGTACTCCTTTGTATGTCCTATCCAATATTCTTTCCCATTGATTTCTTTCTTTTCCTCAAAAAGCACTTCTACATCCTGATCAAGATAATATTCTCTGAATGCCGCAGAATCCTTTGCTTCCATCTCTAAGAGTACGTTACTTCTCTTTGTTTTCTCAGGCTCCGGTATCTGGTTCTCCATGACGGCTGCACGTGTTCCCTTACGCTTGGAATACTTAAAGATATGCATCTCATAAAAGCTAACCTTCTCTAAAAAGGCTCTTGTCGTCTCAAATTCCTCTTGCGTTTCCCCTGGAAATCCTACGATAACATCTGTTGTAATGGCAGGATGCGCAAAGGTCTTTCGTAAAAGCTCCACGCCTGCATAAAACTGCTCTGGCGTATAGTGACGGTTCATACGCTTTAATGTTTCCTCACAGCCACTTTGCAACGATAGATGAAAATGAGGACAGATATGCTCTAACGCTCCAATTCCCTTAGCAAATTCTTCTGTGATAATGCGAGGCTCTAGGGAACCAAGGCGAAGTCTCTTGACTCCGTCCAGCTTGTCGATTGCCTGCATAAGAGACAATAAATCATCCTCTGCGATTCCCTCTTTCTTAAAATCCACCCCGTAGGAACTAATATGAATACCTGTTAATACAAACTCCTGATAGCCTGCCTGTATCAGTCCTTTGATTTCTTCCAAAATATCTTCTTTTTTCCTGCTTCTGACTCTTCCTCTTGCATACGGTATCATACAGTAAGAACAGAACTGGTTACAACCATCCTGAATCTTAATATAGGCTCTTGTATGTTCTTCGGTTCCTGTCAGGCGCATCTCTTCGTATTCATTGGTATGATTGATGTCAATAACGCTTTCCTCTTCAATCCCATCCATATAGCTTTCCAGGATTGCCACCAGATCCTTTTTCTTGTTATTTCCTATCATGAGATCAACGGCATCATCCGCACGTACTCCCTCTGTATCAGACTGCACATAACAGCCAACCGCTACAACGATTGCTTCCGGATTCGTCTTCTTTGCCTTATGAAGCATCTGTCTGCTCTTACGGTCAGCCATATTGGTAACGGTACAGGTATTAACAATATAGATATCTGCCTTTTCTTCAAAAGAAACGATGGTATAACCATGCTTTCTTAAGTCCTGCAGCATGGCATCCATCTCATAAGAATTTACTTTACATCCAAGGTTGTGAAATGCAACTGTCTTCATTTTTTGTGACCTTTCTACTATTTTATTATGTTACTTGCCACTTTAAGCGACAATGTGTACACTTTTTTCTAATATTTTCGTCTATTTTTATGACAACTGATTTTCATCTTCGGTTGACTTTTCCATAGTTTCCCTTTATTATTAATGAAGAAGGTATATTTAAAAGGAGGTAGTCATTATGAAGACTGTTCAGATTTCTTTAAACTCTATCGATAAGGTAAAATCTTTCGTTAACGATATTACAAAGTTCGATTATGATTTCGATCTTGTATCCGGAAGATATGTTATCGATGCAAAATCTATTATGGGTATTTTTAGCTTAGACTTGTCCAAGCCAATCGATTTAAATATCCATGCAGAAGGCAGTACAGATGAAATTATGGAAGTAATCAAGCCATATTTAATCTAATTGATTGCCAACAGAAAATATAGGAGCTGCCTATATTTTTACCTTAATAAAAGAATGAAAGTCGAGCAGGCATAACACCTGCTCGTTTTTTATGTGCTTCACTTTTCAGAAACTGCAAATTTGAGCCACAAGCAAAAATTTGCCAATGGATAAAACTTCCGTATATGGTTTTTCCATTTATTCATTCCAACTTACATGAATGACTTCATCTGTTTCTAACGCTTTCTGCACAAGTGCGTCAATGTTCTCTTCCAGATTCTGCTCATGGATTCTGATTACCTTAAGATTTGGCTTGGTAACCGGATGCTTTGCTACGAAGATGGTACAACAATCTTCAAATGGCAGAATCGATGTCTCATACGTATTAATCTTCTTGGAAACATCCACGATATCCTCTTTATCAAAACCAATCAATGGTCTGTATACCGGCATGGTACATACATCATTGGTTGCCATTAAGGACTGCATAGTCTGTGATGCTACCTGACCAATACTCTCTCCGGTAATTAATCCTAAGGAACCTGTTTCCTGTGCGATATGCTGTGCAATACGCATCATATATCTTCTCATGATAATCGTTAATTCATCATGTGGACACTTCTCATAAATATATAACTGAATATCCGTAAAGTTAATCACGTGCAGATCAATTGGACCACTATAACGTGATACCAGCTTTGCAAGGTCTACCACCTTCTGCTTTGCTCTATCACTGGTATATGGCGGTGCATGGAAATATACAGCATCCAGCTTTACACCACGTTTGGAAATCATGTATCCTGCAACCGGTGAATCGATACCACCGGACAAAAGCAGTGTTCCCTTTCCGTTGGTTCCGATAGGAAGTCCACCCGGTCCCGGAATCACAGTAGAATAGATGTAAATCATCTCTCGAATCTCGATATGAAGCATGACATCCGGCTTATGCACATCTACCTTCATCTCTGGAAATGCCGTAAGAAGTGCCTCTCCGATGTCAGCATTTACTTCCATGGATTCCTTCGGATAATTCTTTCTTGCTCTTCTGGTATCTACCTTGAATGTAAAGTTCTTATCCGGATAAACCTTATCTATATAAGCAACAACATCCTGGGCAAGCTTTTCGAATCCTTCATCTGTAAGCTTTACAACCGGGCAGATTCCCCAGATACCAAATACCGTCTTAAGATTCTCTACCGTTTCATCAAAATCATAATCTGTCAGTGCGTTGACATAGATTCTTCCCTGTGTCTTGGTTACTTCAAATTCACCCTCGCATCTTTCCAATGCATAGCGAATCTGCTCACAGAGTCTATCTTCAAAGATATATCTGTTCTTTCCTTTTACGCCGATTTCTGCGTATTTTATCAAAAATGATTTGTACATTCTTTTCCTCCAATCAAAGAACTCAGTTAATGCCGAGTATAACGTCTAAGCATAGGTATCAGCTCATACATCTGCTGTAAAGTATAATCGATTTCCTCCTCCGTGGTCAAGACACTAAAGCTGAACCTTAATGTTGCATCCAGGAACTGCTTCTCAACACCGATTGCCTTCAAGGCAGCTGATGTAGCTGGCTTATTGGATGCGCAGGCACTTCCGGCTGATACATAAACACCTCTGTCCTCAAGTGCATGCAACATAACCTCACTACGAATTCCCGCAATAGAAACACTTACTACATGCGGTGCGCCGTCCCTTCCTGCAAGGCCATTCACCTTAATACCGTCAATCTTTGCTAATCCAGTAATAAATCTTTCCTTGATTGCATATAAATAATCAATCTTTTCATCAAAATCCTTATAGATTTCTTCAATTGCCAGCGCCATACCTGCAATACCCGGAACATTCTCTGTACCGGAACGCATGCCCTTTTGCTGACCTCCGCCAAAAATAATCGGTTTTACTTTGATCTTCTCATTTATGTACAAGAAACCTACACCCTTTGGTCCATGAATCTTGTGTGCGCTGACAGCTAACAGATCAATGTTCATTTTCTTCGGATAAATACGGAACTTGCCAAAGCCCTGTACCGCATCTACATGAAATACGGTATTTGGATTGATACGCTTAATTAATGCGCCAGCCTCTGCAATTGGTTGTACGGAACCAATCTCATTATTCGTATGCATCATAGAAACCAATATGGTCTGATCTGTCATGGCTTTTTCCAAATCAGAAAGTCTTACTATACCATTGGAATCCACAGGCAGATAAGTAATCTCAAAGCCCTGCTTCTCCAGATAAGCACAGGTCTGTAAAACAGCCGGATGCTCAATTCCTGTTGTAATGATATGATTACCTGCTCTGAAATTTGCAAATGCCGTACCAATCAACGCAATATTATCGGATTCTGTTCCGCCAGAGGTAAAAAGAATCTCTTTCTCCTGAACCTTTAATGTTCTGGCTATCGTTTCTTTTGCATAGCGAATATACTTTTCACTTTCTACGCCTTTTCTATGCATGCTGGAGGGATTGCCATAATCCTCACACATGATTTTTGTCATAAGTGCCGCTACACTTGGCAGACACTGTGTGGTCGCCGAATTGTCCAAATAAACTTCCATCATATTCACACCTTCAAACGTATCTGATTCCGCAAGACAAGCCTTTTGGAAGGAGTACATTATTTCTTTATCTTATACTATAAATATGCTAATTTTTACATTTGGTGCGCTTTTGACACCGTATAACATCATAGCAGAACCCTACCTAAACCGCAATGGAATTTTCAAAAGACATTATTCTTCTAATTGGTACATAATCCAAGCCATCACTGTCATTCCGGCAGTCTCTGTACGAAGAATTCTCTTTCCAAGTGTAATCGGCTTCATTCCCTGTGAAATCGCACTCTGTATCTCCCCATCCTCAAAACCGCCTTCCGGTCCGATGAAAATGGCAACGGATTCCCCCGGTTGAATCGCTTCTATGAGCTTCTTCGTTCCTTCCATACCGGATGCGCCATCCAGCGTTTCTTCCATTTCATAAGGAACTAATCTGCAATCCATATCCGCTGCATAAGCAAGTGCTTCTTTATAGGACATAACCGCATGAATCTGTGGCACAATACCACGTTTACTCTGCTTTGCTGCCGCTTCTGCAATGCCCTGCCATCTGGCAATTTTACTCTTTGCCTTCTTATCATCCAATTTTACAACACAACGCTGCATGGCTACCGGAATGATTTCATAGACACCAAGTTCTACCATTTTCTGAATGATAAACTCCATCTTATCACCTTTGGGCAAGCCCTGAAACAGGTAGACTTTCGCTGGAAGCTCCACGCCATCCTCCTTGATAAAACGAAGTTCACACCGAACTTCATCCTCTCTAATCTCTACAATTCCGCAACGATAATCCCTTCCATCGATTCCATTGCTGACACTAATCTCATCACCGGGCTTTAAGCGAATGACATTCTTAATATGATTAACATCCGGCCCTGTTATTACAATATCCTTCTCTCCTATCTGAGAAGGTTCTACAAAGAAATGGTACATAAATTGTCCTTTCTGTATCTATATCTATACTTATTGTTTTCTAGCAGTTACATTTACCCATTCGCCCTGATAAGTCACTTCCAATACTTCAAGACCTGCTTCCTTTACTGCCTCTACAACGGTCTGTTCCTTATTGTCAATGATACCGGATGTAATATAGATTCCGCCCTTTTTCATCTGATTTACAATAACCGGTGTCAGTGGTACAAGAACATCTGCAAGAATATTTGCGACAACAATGTCATATTTCTCATAACCAACCTTATCCTGCACGGACTTATCTGTAATGATATTGCCAATCATCATATCAAAGGCTTCCGGCTTGATGTTATTTACTTCCATATTCTCACGAACAGCTTCTACTGCACATGGATCAAGGTCGGTTCCCACTGCATGCTTGATTCCATACATAAGAGAAATAATGGCTAAGATACCACTTCCTGTTCCTACATCCAGAAGTTCTGTTTCCGGTGTAATGTATTTCTTAAGCTGTCTGATACAAAGCTGTGTTGTTTCATGCATTCCTGTTCCGAAGGCGGTTCCAGGATCGATATGAAGAATCATTTTATCCTTATCCTCTGCCTTCACCTCTTCCCAGGATGGGATGACCAGAAGGTCATCAATATAGAACTGGTGGAAGTACTGCTTCCAGTTATTAATCCAGTCGATATCCTCTGTTTCTGATACCATAACGCTTCCTTCGCCAATCTCCATAAAGCAGCGAAGGTCTTCTAACTCACTCTTAATCTTTGCAACGATTTCGTCTACGCTTGTTTCTTCTCCCAAAAGCTCTAAGGTTCCGTCTTCCTTCTCTTCTACGAAGAAGCTAAGGTATGCAATACCATCATCCTCTGGTCCATCAGGAAGAATATCAACAAACATCTGCTCTTTTTCCAGTGGAGTGAGCGGAATCTTATCTTCAATCTGCGCTCCCTCTAACCCGATATCATATAATGTACTGATAATGATATCCTCTGCATCTGTAATTGTCTTTACCATAAACTTTGTCCACTTCATATCGTAACCTTACCTTTCTATTTCTTCTTTTCTCTCTTTGTTGGCGCTTATTGCGCATCCTTACAACGCTTCAATAAAACGTATTTCTCGATATCCTCCTCATTGGAGATATCCAGACATTCATTCTTCTCACATATCTTTGTCAACTTTCCATCCTGAATCAGAAAAGCTTCGCCGTAAACCACAGTCTTATCATCCGTAACCTTAATATAGCTTCCATCCGGCAATGCAAAGAAGCTTCTGCCCATACTGTCAGCATAACCGATATCTTCTATCATTTTCATACCATCAAGCATAACGTCTTTCAAATACTGATAATGTGGTATCACCATCACATCTGTAAGCCCAAGTCCCAAGATAAAACGGCGATAGTTCTGATCTAACGCTTCGCCCTCAAGCTCCGGCATCGCATATACCAAATCTGCACAATTCATGGTTCCTGCACTGATTCCAATAACGATACCGTCATAATCCTGAATTCTGTCCCGTAACTCAATTTCCCTGAAAAAGGCATTCTGTGTTGGTACATGACCACCGGAAAGCAGAATCATATCAAATTGCGCAAGAAAATCTTCATTCTGCTTCGTATTTCTGTGATCCCATACGGTCATTTCCGATACAGAAAGCCCACTCATTGGTAATGCCTGTGTAAAAATCTCACAGATACTGTCATTCATGTCATATTCGTCCGGTGCCGCACTAATCATAAGACACCTGGCATCACCCTTCCAGCACTGTTTTAATTCCTCCACAAAAGAATTGCTCTCATCAAGCTTACTTGCTGCACGCTTGCCATCTGACGTAAAATAATTGCCCGCAGGGCTGCTTGTTAAAAATAGTTTCATATCGTTCTCTTCCCCTTTATCTTTTCTATTTCTTCCTTTTATCACAGTCTATTACCATAATAACGTTACACACTCAAAGAATCAAGCAAAACAAAAGAACCGGTCCAAGGCATGCACCTTAAAACCAGCTCCCTGCTTTGCTCTATTTAAAAAACTTTCTCTTTTTATCCTTTTTCTCTTCGCCGGAATTCTTGTTTTCCATGTTCTTCACAGCTTCAAGAGAATTGCCTGTTTCCATATCAAACTTCTTCAAAAGCTCTTTGGCTTCATTGGAAAGCTTTTCTGGAACCTGAACCACCAAAGTAACATAGTGGTCACCGCGGATATCCTTATTTCTTAAGGATGGAACACCCTTGCCGCGCAATCTGACACGAGTGTCAGTCTGGGTTCCTGCCTTTACATCATATACAACCTTACCATCTACGGTATCAATCAGAACTTCACCGCCAAGTGCTGCAATTGCATAAGAAATAGGTACGGTAGAAAAGATATTCATATCCTGTCTCTGGAAGATAGGATGTCTGTCAACAACAACCTCTACCAGTAAATCTCCTCTTGGTCCACCATTTACACCAGGCTCACCTTTATCTCTTAAGCGAACGCTCTGGCCATTGTCGATACCTGCCGGAATGGATACTTGAATCTTCTTTCTAGCTGCAATATATCCACTTCCATGACAGTCCGGACACTTATCCTTGATTGTCTTACCAGAACCACCACAATCTGGACATACCTGAGAGTTACGAATCGTTCCAAATGGTGTAGAATGCTGTGTTACAACCTGACCACGACCACCACACTTATGACATGTTTCTGGCGAAGTGCCCGGCTTTGCACCACTTCCATTACAGGTCTTACATGTATCCTTAAGGGTCAGATCTAGCTCTTTTTCTACGCCGAATACAGCTTCTTCGAAAGTAATACGTACACTGGTACGGAGATTTGCACCCTTCATCGGACCATTACTATTTCTGGAGCTTCTTCCACCACCGAAGAAATCACCAAAAATATCACCAAAGATATCTGAGAAATCTGCGCCGCTGAAATCAAAGCCGCCAAATCCACCGCCAGCTCCACCGCCTTCAAAGGCAGAGTGTCCAAACTGATCGTATTGACGTCTCTTATCCGGATCACTTAATACTGCATAAGCCTCGGAAGCCTCTTTAAACTTCTTCTCTGCTTCTGTATCTCCCGGATTCATATCCGGATGGTACTTCTTGGCAAGCTGTCTATATGCTTTTTTAATACTGGCATCATCAGCGCCTCTCTCGACACCTAATACCTCATAATAATCTCTTTTCTGCTCTGCCATTATAATCTTACCTTTCCATCTAATCGCAAAATACCTAAAGACACGTTTATGCCTTCAGGTATCTCATTTATACAGAGAAATGCCTCTGGCATTTCTCTTGTGTGAAACTTAGTACTTCTTGGCGTTGCATCCATTGATGCAACGTCTTTAGAAGTACTTTTCACACTTTATACCTCGCGGTAATCTCCATCAACTACATCATCAGCTGCGCCAGCATCCTGTGTCTGCTGTGCTCCACCCATGTCGCCCATGTCCGGACCTGCACCAGCTGCACCCTGCATGCTTTCATACATCTTTGTGAAGAGGTTCTGAGCCTTAGACATTAATGCTTCCTGCTTGCTCTTTAATTCAGCAACCTGATCTTCTGTCATTTCTACATCCTTTGTGCTCTCAAGGAAGGACTTAAGATCATTTAAGTCTGCTTCTAAGGATGCCTTTTCATTTGCATCAATCTTGTCGCCAACTTCATTTAATGCCTTTTCTGTCTGGAATACGAAGGAGTCAGCATCGTTTCTAGCATCGATTGCTTCCTTTCTCTTCTTATCCTGAGCTTCATACTCAGCTGCTTCCTTAACAGCCTTCTCAATATCAGCATCTGACATGTTAGAACCAGCTGTAATTGTGATGTGCTGCTCCTTACCTGTTCCTAAATCCTTAGCAGATACATTTACAATACCGTTTGCATCGATATCGAAAGTAACTTCGATCTGAGGAACACCACGTCTTGCTGGTGGAATACCATCTAATCTGAACTGTCCAAGAGACTTGTTATCTCTAGCGAACTGTCTTTCACCCTGTACAACGTTGATATCTACTGCTGTCTGGTTATCAGCTGCGGTAGAGAAGATCTGGCTCTTCTTGGTTGGGATTGTTGTATTTCTCTCGATTAATCTTGTAGCTACACCACCCATTGTTTCAATAGAAAGTGATAATGGTGTTACGTCAAGAAGAAGGATTTCGCCTGCACCAGCATCTCCGGCAAGCTTACCACCCTGAATAGAAGCACCGATAGCAACACATTCATCCGGGTTAAGTGACTTACTTGGCTCTTTTCCTGTTAACTGCTTTACTTTATCCTGAACAGCAGGGATTCTTGTAGAACCACCTACTAATAATACCTGACCGA
>CAYUKO010000048.1:0-24754 GCA_964445375.1 uncultured Roseburia sp. | reverse complement strand
TGAATGTTTTAATCTCTAAATACAATAATCTTCAACTTAGGAGAAGCGTAGTAAGACTGGCAGATGGTGTCCCGGAATCGTGGGAAACCATCTGCCAGCCCCGACACTCCCTTAAACCTGAGTTTAGTACTCTCTACTTCCCAGGTCTGTGATCGCCTCCAAAGGTTGGATCTGTAACAAGATAATACTTATACCAGTATACATTTGCACCTCGGTCTGGCAATGGATCATCCCAGGTTACATCTATGTAGAGCCAGTTACCGTCCAGCTTTACCTTATTCCACGCATGACCTGCCCATGTGCCATTTCCGTTGTTGGCAGTACCTGTAACCATTTCACATTCAATTCCTAACACATCCATAAAATATTCAAAAGTTTCTGCATATCCCTGACACACGGACTTACCATACAGAATTGGTCCTGCAATGCCATAGGAACTTCGTGGGATCGTTCGGGCAACATAATTGTCATAATCATAAGCGACATTTTTCACCAACCAGTCATGAATAGCTTTTACTTTTTCTCTGTCACTTGTGCATCCCGCTGTTATGGTATCTGCTAACGTATAAATCTGGCGCTTTGCATTTGTTTCTTCATTTGTTGAATAACCTTTTCTACCTTCCGGAATTCCATAGGACACATAGTGCTGATATAAAGTACTTCTGTCCACTCCGAATGCCGCCGCTAAATCCGGATTCTCATTGGCATATCTAACATAATCAAATTCGTATTCTTTTATCAGATATTCTTCTGCAACTCTGCCATTCCAGCCTGCAGGCTTGCCGATATTCAAATAAAAGTCCCATATAGAATCTTTATTCGTAGCATCAACTACGGCAGCCAAATCCGGATGCTTCTCCAAATACCACTCATAATCAAAGTTTTCCTTTGTAATATAATCCTTCGCACTCACCTGAAAAGAAAGAGCGAGGCTCATAACAATCGTTACTATTGCATATTTCCATAATTTCTTCATCTTTGGTACCCCTTTCCTATAACTGTGACATCTCACATTATTTATAAAAAATTGTATCAATGTTACTTTCTTTCCGCAATGGCATAACGAAAATTAGACTTTTTATGAAAACCAAAAAGATGACGCCTCTCGACATCATCTCACAAAATGCTCTCTTGGTTCATTTGCTTTATGCTTTTTTAACACCATGAAAAATGCTATAAAAACCACATTCACAAAAAGTACAACAATACTTCCCTCCATTTTACACGCCCCACCGGAAAGAATATCATTTCCCACAAAAATAGTACAGCACACATGTGGATAATCATCTGCCAGTGATACCCCATTCAAAATCAACGCTCCCACCGCATTCCATATAAAATGTGCCATAATCGGTGCCCACAGCGATTTCGTATACTCTAGCAATACAGTCATAAACAGACTCATCGTCAATACATTTAATACGGGAATCACACCAGCTTCGAAAGCACCTCCATGCAAAAGAGTAAAAATCGCTGTTGTCACTATGGCAGCTACGATTACACTACCTTTTTGCTTTAGCATCTGATACAAGTAACCTCGAATCAGAAGCTCCTGCATCATAACATTAATAAATGCGGAAACAAACCATATTCCCAAATAGGAAATAGGATTCCTTCCTTCAAAACAAATCACCTTTAATAAATACATCATTACACTTGGAATAGCAAGCCATGCCATTCCTACCACGCTTCCTGTTAGAATTCCCTTTTTCACCTGACTGTTGAGGCATAAGTTAATCTGTCTCTTCTCCACTGACCAAAAGAGAAAGGTATCAAAGCATATAACCAACAATGGTATCAGCTCTGCAAAAAGTCTCCATATTGCAGGGTTCTCAAACTCTGGAACTGGTATGATGCTGGCACCGACCAGCCATAACAGGAAAAATAGAGTTACTTTTATCATCATTTCACATACTTTTTTCATACGGCTCTCTCCATCTATCTCTTATGTTTTAAAACCTTTCCTATTCCAATCAGCAATATTCCTACTCCCATAGACACCAGCAATATGATTAGCATAACATTTCCATTGATTACCGCTATGCTGTCCAAATCCCAGCAGTAAAAGTCAGCATCCTTCATGCGAATATGTATCTTTCCTTCTACAATTCCATTTGTAATATCATTTACAATAGAAATAAAACCACCTGTTATCATGGTTACCCAACCCGCTTTTTCAAGAGGATGCCCCTTGATATACCGAATGCAGAGAAATATCCCCCATGGAAGCAATAGGCAAAATGTCGTAATGGAAAGTGCGATACTCCAATATCTTCCTTCTGTACTGTGCAAACCACATACAAAAATAATGGCATACAGCCATAGGGTATCCCAAAGCATTACCAGCAGTCCTTTTTGCCTTTTCAAAGCATCCGGCAACGCAATCTGATAGACAATATATGGCATGAAAACGACAGACAATCCAAAAATAGTAGGGATTGCCGCAAGGAAAAACCAATTTCCTCTTGTATAAATACAGGTCACCATCAAAAGTAAAATCAAAGAACCTGTAAATCCTAGTATTGTCCAAAAAAATCGCTTCTCACGCGTCAGTAATGGCAAAACGGTAATCGATGCGAACACCAGAAGGGATGCCAATACAATAAAAAACCAGTCCAATGCATGACCAATTGCTAGATTACAAATCAAGCAGACAATCACAGGAATCATCAATACACCTGCTGTTGCAAGTCCAATGGTCGTACTGCGTCTTCTCTCCTTTTTCGCATGTGTACCTAATACGTCATTTTTTTCTTTCGTTAAAATCTCATCATATGATGTACTTTTTAATTGCTGCATCATCATTTTACAGCTTTCACACTCCATAAGATGCTCTTCCACCGCTATCTTACTGCTGTTACTGCATACATTATCCTGATAGAGAGGGAGCAAATCCTGTATCAATTCACACTCGTATCGAATTTTATTCTCGCTCATTCTGATTCATCCTTTCCTGAATTTTTATTCTGGCCCGGTGATATGTCACTCTGGCCCAGCTTTCTGTTTTCCCAAATATCTGACCTATCTTTGCAAAGGAAAGCTCTCCAAAGATTCTAAGTTGAAACACTTCCTTATATGGCTCGTCCATATTATGTAGAATCTGGTGAATCTTTAACGTAATCTCCTCATCCTCCAGACTTTTTTCCATATGGTCCTCACTGGCAACATCCTCCTCCAGCGTCTGTGTACGGGAGGACTTTTTTAATGCATCCAGTGCCGTATTCTTTGCAATCGCACAAAGCCAGGTAAATTCACTCGACTTGCCTTCATAGCTTCTCTTTGTTTTGATGGCCTTGTAAAAGACTTCCTGTGTAATCTCCTCTGCCATGTGTGCACTTTTTACAATCGTCATGACAAAAGAATATACCTCCATGAAATAGGTATTGTATAATTTCTCATAGTCCAAGAACATAGTCACCTCCTCCCTGCTTTCATAGATTAGACGTCGGATATTTCATTTCGTTACAAAATTTTCCCAAAAAAAATGGGAGTAGCTTATCAAAACCGCTACATCCCTGGCTTCTTCCCTGTCAGATAATATACTGCCAGTGCTGTTCTATGAGCCAAATCTTCCTTGGCAAGAATGGCTGTGATATAGTTCTTTACCGTTCCTTCGCTAATAAAGAGCTTTTCTGCTATCTCTTTATTTGATAGTCCTTCTGCAACCGCCTTGATAATATCCAGCTCTCTCGGGGTATATCCCTCCTCGGAAAATCCGGTTACCTGCTGCTCGGAATTCTTTGCCAGATTCTCTAAAATCGTCTCTTCCATGACACCGGTTCCATAGAAAACGGACTTTATCATCTGATTTAAATGGTCCGGCGTATGATTCTTAATCAGATACCCCTTTGCTCCGTTTCGCAAAGCACTCTGCACCAATTCATCATCATCAAAGGTTGTTAAAATCAGAACCTTTCCCAAATTATTTTCTACGATATACTTTGTCGCTTCAATGCCATCCATTTCCGGCATCTGTATATCCATTAAAAAGACATCCGGCGGTGTCTGCTTAGCAATCTCTATGGCTTCCCTGCCATTTGCGGCGCAACCGATTACCTCAAAGTCCTCGTCCACCTGTAAAATAATGCGCATACCATCACGTACAAAGTCACTGTCATCTACAATAATTACTTTTATTTTCTCCATAATGCCCTCTCTATTTATAATGGTAATAATATATTAATCGTAAATCCTATCTCGGTCTCAAAGTCAAGGATTCCGTTTACCTCTCGCACACGTCTTCGCATTCCTGCAATTCCCATGCCATCTTCTATCGAATCACAGCCCACACCATTATCCGAAATGCTGCAACGAACCATCTGATTTAACACATGGATTTTCATATCTATTTTGGTGCATTTTGCATATTTTAACGAATTGGAAACTGCCTCAAACGCATTGTCTAAGATAATCTCCAGATATTTTTCGGGAACCTCGGACAATTCACCCTCTATCACAAGCTGCGCCTCCACGCCCTTTTGGTTACATTCATCACAAAGCTGCTGTAGCTGTAATAACGCAAGCTTGTACTTTTTCGGACGCTCTTTTCTCAAAATAGCACGAATCTCATCCATCCCGGTTCGTAGCTGGTCGATGACCGCCTGTGTCATTTTCTTCGCCGTTTCCGGCTCCTTTTCCATAATCAGCTTGATTGCCTCCAGCTGATAAATCGAACCATTGATGTTATGTCCAAGCTTATCATGCAAGGTCTGTGAAAGCCTTGCTCTTTCCTCTAACAGCTGATTTTCCGCCTGCAAGAGACTTCGATTGATTTCCTCACGTAGTTCATGCTCCTGCCTATGCATACTTCTCTTCAGGCGCTGTTCCTCGATGGTGTCCTCCTTGGTCTGCCTGCGATACGAAGCCACCACAAAATCATGCTGTACATAAAGCATACAAATCAGCATCGTCATGATAAGCTGTTCATAGGTACCAATCTTTGTCGGCACACACGCCAGAAGAAAAGGCATACAATACCAGAAAAAGGACGGCTTTATCATGAAAATAATCTCATAACACAACAAGATACCCAGTAGCAGAAATTCCTTTCCAAGCGTATCTATCATAATCATACATAAAACCGTTGCAATCCCTAATAAAATCCATTTTTCTCTTTTTCGCCTTACCAATTCCTTACCTGCCACAGTACCAATAAAGACTGCCAAAAGCAGGAGCACCCTGCTGGATGCTCCTGTTAAGACAGCCTGTGATAAAACAATATATATTTCAATTGCCACTAGCAAGCATGTGCGAATCGCAAGGAAATAGGTCTCCCTAAGCTGCTCTGTCATCTTCTTTCCTCCAAAACGATTATGCTTCTGCTCGTTTTACCTTTAAGCCAATGCTTCCAATACTCATAACAACGACCAGATATGCTACCGTAATACATATTACCATAGAATATACATTTTTGTCGCCTACAAATAACATTTCTGCGGCTTTCATAAACCAGTGCTGCGGCATGAGATTTGACAATGCTTTGAGCGCTGCGGATGTATCATCCAATGGGAAATAGAGTCCGGCAAGCAATGCCGAGATACTCCATACGGCAAACACCGCATAATTCGAGCTCATGACATCTCCCATCAGAACACCGATGATAAAGCTGATGACACTGAAAATCAATCCTAAGAAGAAAATAATCACTAAAAAGCTAAGCTTAGGAATTCCAAAGTCCATATCCTTTGCGATAAACATATAGATTCCCAATATCGCTGTCTGCAGAATCGAGATAACCATGGTCATGACAAACTTAGAACCTAAATATTCCGCCTGTGTCAGCTTGGACAACATCATTCTGGTATACACCTTATTATCCTGCTCCTCAATCACAGTATGTGCTACGCAAACACCGCAGAATAAAAAGCCTAAGGTAATGATGGCAAACGCATAGCCGATATGGTCCTTGTGTACACTTTGCTCTGCGCTCAAAGCGATGTCTTCTTTTCCACTAAAGCTGATGACTTCCTTTTCCGGCATTTTTTCCTCCATGGCATACAAGGTCTCGAGTACCATATCGCTATCCATACCTACACCTGCCGACAACTGGTGAATCTGGCTGATCGTATCTACTAATTCTGTCTCGAAAAGCTCCCATCTCTCATCATCCGATACATCATAAAGCTGGACTGCCTCTGCATACGCTCCCTCTAATACCGCCTTGTCAAAATCCGATTTTAAATAAAGTAAGCTTCCTGCTCTGTCATCGTAAGCATCTCTTTTTGCCTGCTCTAACACCTCATCCTCCGTCATGTCGCTGACATCACAGCGACAGATGGAAAACATGCCTGTCCCTGCAAGCTTTTCCAACACATACTCGGAAAGTTCTGAGTAGGAATCGTCGTATACCTTAATAGTAAATGCCGAATAATCGCTCATATAAACTGCCCTGTCTGTGCAGTGCTCTAATTCAATAATCTTTGTTTCTTCCACTTCCTCGGAATATGTTTTATAATCTGTTTTGATTCCCAAAATAAACGCTGATACAATCGGTGCCAGGCACAGGAAAAATAAAAATGCCTTATTTCTTAGTAACAGCTTTATGTTCATTTTCATTAATACCCAAAAGTGACTCATGACTATCCTCTCTTTCTCATTCCGTCCACAACTACCGCAATAACAGCACAAATGACTGTAATTCCAAGCATATATATCATACTGCTATTGGTATAAGTGCTCTGTCCCATGCAGGAATACTCTACCAATGCTCTGTTTACATGATAAATCGGCGTTGCATTCTTAATCGTATCGGACCAGCTTGAAAACATATAAATTTCAAAGGTTCCACCGAAAAATCCCATAAACCATGTTGTTGTGAATAATATGATAATCATTACTGCAAGATTTCTGCTCACATAATATAGTAATAATCCAAATGCTGCACTTGCCATAGCTGTAAAAAGAATCAACAGCGCTGACAGAACCGGATTGCCCCAGTGAATATCAAGCAACAAAACAGTTGCTACCACCGCAATTGCTGTCTCTACGGTAATCGTAAGTACGCTCGGAATCCATTTTCCTAAAAACAACTTAAAATTCGAAAGCGAGCTTACCTGATATTTACGGTCAATGCCATTTTTTTGCTCACTGGAGAGTACATTTACTACACAAACGATACCACACCAGATAAAGTACACTATATAAATAATTCCATAATAGTCTTTGGAATTAATTGCCGGCATATAGTCGAGCTGCTCAATTGGAAGGTCAATCTCTTCCTCCTGCACGACAGGAATCATCTGCCCTAATGCCTGATTCGCAGCTTCCTTCATAACCTGACTGCAAAAATATTCCAGTGTAAGACCTTCTACCGTAAAGTCCTCACTCTTATATACGGTATAGTTTTCTTCCCTGAATTCCACAAAGCCTGCCAGTCCATTATTCTCCATGAGGCTCTTAATATCCCCTTCCGGATACTCTTCTAAGGTAATACCTGTCTCAAGCCCGGCTTCCTTAATCTGCTCTATGCTGTCCTGCATCATATCAGATTCCAGTCGGTATCCGGCATGAAACTCATCCACGCCCTCATAAGACTTCATCAAGTCCTGAAACGCACTGGATAAAATCGCAATTACCAGAATCGGACCTAAAATCATCATTCCCAATACCCATTTATTTCGAAGCATCAGCTTCAGATTATTTTTTATCAAATATCGAATCATCTTGCGTTCCCTTCCTTATGCCTGTCCTGTGTAATCTCGTAAGCTCTTTCCTGTTAATGTCAGGAATACTTCCTCTAAGGTAATGTCCTCACTGCCATTGGTTACGAGCCTCTTCAATTCCTCACTTGTTCCACACGCGATAATCTTTCCATTATCCATAATCGCGATTCTGGTACAGATTGCTTCAACCTCTTCCATATAGTGACTGGTGTAGACAACCGTTGCTCCTTTTTGATTGGATTCCTTAATCTTTTCCAAAATGAAGTTTCTGGACTGTGGATCAATACCAACCGTCGGCTCATCGAAAATCAACAGATTTGGCTGATGTCCGATTGCACAGGCAATATTTAATCTTCGCTTCATACCACCGGAGAAGTTCTTCGCAAACTCATTTCTCTTCTCCAAGAGTCCTACATATTCGAGAGACTCATCTATCGTTCTCTTCAATTCCTCTCCCTTGATTCCATACAACGACGTAAACAGCTCTACATTCTCCCATGCCTTCAGATTCCCGTGAATTGCAAGGTCCTGCGGAATATAGCCTAGCTTATGAATCACTTCTCGCTTCTGCTTCCATGGATTCTTACCTAAGAATTCGATAGAGCCTGCTGTCGGCTTCACGATAGAGCAAATCATATTCATGGTCGTACTCTTCCCCGCTCCGTTTGGTCCAAGCAAACCAAAGATTTCTCCCTTTTTGATTTCCAGGTTCAAATTATCAACAACTACTTTATTATGAAACTTCTTCGTTAAATCTTTTGTACTTAAAATGATATCTGACATATTTTTCTTTCCTTTCCTGCTTAAGATGTCTATCTTTATTGCTCCTCATTACGTTACCTATCATAACAATTTAAGCTTTTGATTGGTAGTGAGAAAAGGTAGTTTTTGGATATGACAAAAGTCATGTGTTATGTTTTCTTCCTAGGAAAATAGTCAAGGAGAGGCAGGTGTGGTATACTTACTGACATGACTTAATTTTTTACTAAAAAGGAGTTCTGATGATGGAAACGAAACGCCTAAAACTACGCAAATTTACTACTACCGATTCTATTGCATGTTTTAAAAGCTGGGGACAGGATAAAGAATTAGGAAAATATATCATTTCTTATCCCATGAAGGATATTCAACAAATGGAGCATTTCGTAGAAGGACTTCTTTCCAATGAACATGCATGGCTCATTGTCCATAAGAAAACAAGCGCA
This sequence comes from uncultured Roseburia sp., assembly GCA_964445375.1. Taxonomy (GTDB): domain Bacteria; phylum Bacillota; class Clostridia; order Lachnospirales; family Lachnospiraceae; genus COE1. Next base: position 15,888 of record CAYUKO010000048.1, on the reverse strand, counting down.
GTTATTGGATATGTGACATTAGATATCCCCTATGAACAATTAGGTATTGGTGAAATCGGATATGTAATTGGCGAAAAATATCAGAAACAAGGCTATGCCTCAGAAGCATTGAACTGTATATTAGAAGAATATCTTGTAAATCGTAACTTATACATGATTGAAGCAAAATACAACGAAACAAATACTGCTTCTTCGAATCTGTTACATAAATTGGGATTTCAGATAGACGGGACGCTTAGAGATAGACGAATAGATTTAGACTCTGGTAAACGGGCAAATCTGGTTGTGTGTTCTATGACTCGGGAAGAGTTTGAGAAGAGAGGATAAAACGATATAACTTTTATCCCTACTAAATTAGGATAAATGACTGCTTAGTAGGGATAATTCTTACTATTTAAACTTGTCACATAACATTTCCATTTTCTTATAGTCCAATGCAGACTTCACATATCCTGCTGTTTTATCATTTTGACATTTCTGTTTATACAGTAAATTGGCATTTGCAATTATTTTTTCTTTTTGTTTACGAATAAAAATAATCTCATTCTGTATCAATTCTTTATACTTTATATCCTGTTCATTATCTATATTGTATAATTCCAATTCACTACTTGGTACCGGTATCATATGACTGATTCGCAAAGTTCCCTTTAATTCTCTAATACCTTGCTTATTTTTAACAACGATTCTAATTATGGGAATAATACTTTTCTTAATCACTTTATCAGCCCAGCTACTTGATAATCACTATCCTTCGGTGACGACATAGGTATATAGTAATTGTAATGATTCATTTGAATTACCACTCCTATATATTTTCTTGTATGTGTACGGGCGTTGATTTTATTAGAATATACATTAGGTTCTTCTTTTCGAAGATATTCTATGTATCGGTCAGATACGCTATAAATTTTCATTAACGCATTCTCCTTGAAAAAAGGGAGCGAAAACGCTCCCTTTGAGTTTAAAATTTCCCACTTTATGGCAGGGACTCTCCCGAGTTTAAATTCTTCCACTTTATGGCAGGAACTCTCCCGAAGAGACTCTCATCTCTACTTTTAGTATATGAAACTCATTTCCAAATATCAAGGATATTTTTATAAAATAATTTTAAACGCAAGCCTTCCTCATCCTTACCGCCATATACTGCTTCGACGGCAATTCAATCTTAAACTTCCCGCTAAACCTACCTACATAGTCAACTGTCATATTCCAAGTATCGATTACTTCTACCTCATACTCACAGCCATCACCTCATCCCACAGACCATTTCCCACTTTTAATCCGTGCGATGGTGTTTCCAACATAATCTTATGTAGGAATTTCATTCTGTCGCAGCTTTCGCCATAAAGTGTTCCGCCATGTGACCACCAAATATCGCTGGTATCATGCAGATATGTTTCACCATGTCCCACATAACCGCCTCTGCATACCGTTTCCCAAAAACGACGTACCATTTCCTCGGCAGTGATATTACCCCAACCATAAGGAATATTTCCCTCATAGGAAATCTCATCCAGCACCACAGGCTTACCATATTGCCTGCGCCATTCATCAGTATACTCCACGGTTTTGTAAACATCCTGACGTTGAATGCTGCAATGTGTTATCCATTCTGCATTGTGATCAAAAAATCCCATACAGTTATGTATCGAGCGAAGGTGTCCATATGGGTCATTGTCCATAATCACCTTGGCATAGAAATGCCAGTCATCCGCTATACGGTTTGGCATCAAATCATACTCATTGGCAAATGACCACCAGACATTACTATATGCAGAAAACCTTGCCGCTACATATTCCAGATAAAGCTTGGACTGTTCTCTTGTCAGCATGGAAAATCCCCATCGGTCATACGGGTGAAACAGTATCATGTCCGCTTCTATGCCCCTATCACGCAGCTTTTCGATACAGTCCTCTATATTACGGAAATACTGAGGCTGAAAGCGCCTAAAATCCCAATTATTCCCTTCTGGACAACCATTGTAATCATTAAAGTTTTCCATAGTTAAAACACGGCTGTCCATCGGCATACCTTCAAAAGGATAGCAAGGCGGCTCAGATAAGTTATACGCATAATGCTTTGGAAAAACACAGAAGCGAATCTTATTAAATCCACATTTCACAAGGTTTTCAAGTGTTTCCTGCTTCTTTTCCTCACCTTGCAGGTGCCACACATAGCAGGTCGTACCAACGGAATAATATGGCGTACCGTCCGCATAAGCGAAATGATATTGATTCGCAACGCTTACCATTCCATGATTTCCCTTGGCTGCGTTCTCCACCACAAAGGCCCCTTCTGCTGTTTCATCCGAAAAGCTTCCATAAACCTGAAAAGCGTATTCTTCTTTCTTTTGCGGCATAAATCGCACCTTGTATATACCATCACCATCGTAAAATCCCTTAACAATTGCATTGTCTGCACCCGTGATGGACGCATAAATATCATAATCCACAAAAGGATTTCCATCCGCTTTTCCTTTACATACAATCTCCAGTATATTGTATAAAGGTACGACTTTTGAATAAGTTATGTTTTTGATCATGGTATCCCCCTTCTCATTCTGAAATATGGCATATACTTTGATAAGATTTTCTGAATATATGCAGTTAAACTTAACAACTAAGTATTTCCAGTAATTCTTCCTTACTCATGCTACTTAACTGATTTGCTTCACCACTGATTACCTTGTCTGCAAGGTCTTTCTTGGCTTCCTGAAGCTTTCGAATCTTCTCTTCTACGGATTGCTTTACAATTAGTTTATATACAGTAACCTTCTTCTGCTGACCAATTCTGTGTGCTCTGTCTGTTGCCTGATTCTGTGCTGCTACATTCCACCATGGATCATAGTGAATTACAACATCCGCACCTGTCAGATTTAAGCCCACGCCACCTGCCTTGAGAGATATTAGAAATACCCCTACATTATTTTCGTTAAATTCTTTTACTAGCTGCAAGCGCTTCTCTTTTGGCGTTTCACCCGTAATCTTATAATAAGTAATTCCCTCTTTTTTCAGTCTGTTTTCCAATATCCCCAGCATTGTTGTAAACTGTGAGAACAGAAGAACCTTATGCCCTCCATCCAGAGCACTTTGCAGTAGCTCTATACATGCCTCTGTTTTGGCAGACTCTCCATGATAATTTTCAAAGCATAACGCAGGGTCACAGCATATCTGTCTCAATTTGGTAAGCTCTGCTAATATTTGCAACTTATTACGGCTGAACTCTTCGCCACTCTGCTTTGCAATTTCCTGACGCATATGCAATACTTGTGCATCATAAAGTTTTCTCTGTTCTCCTTCAATGGCTACCACTCTGGTTTCTTCAAGCTTATCCGGCAGGTCTTTTAATACATCTGTTTTCAATCTTCTCAGAATAAATGGTGCAACCATTCTCTGTAATCGTTTTGCAGCTTCTTCCTCTTCATTCTTTACAATTTTCGTCTCTATTTCCTTTTTAAAAGTATCATATCTGTACAGAAATCCGGGCATCAGATAATCGAAAATACTCCACAGCTCACTCAATCTGTTCTCAATCGGTGTACCTGTCAGTGCATATTTCACTCTACTCTTAATTACCTTTACGGACTTTGCCGCCGCTGTTGTGTGATTTTTGATATACTGCGCCTCATCTATAATCTGATAATCAAACTCCTTCTCTTCATAGTAAGAAATATCCCTTTTCAGCAAGTCATAGGATGTCACCAAAACATCATAATTCTCACAGGAAGCTATCATTTCCTGTCTTTCCTCCTGTGAACCACTTATCACGCCGATTACCAACTCCGGCGCATATCGTTCAAACTCGTCTTTCCAATTGAATACCAAAGAGGCCGGTGCTACTACCAATGAGGTCTTTGATGTCCTATCGTCTGCTTCCTGCTTTGCTGCTAACAAAACTGCAATTGCCTGAAGCGTCTTTCCAAGTCCCATGTCGTCTGCAAGGATTCCACCAAAGCCATAGCTTTCCAGAAGTTTTAACCATTTGAAGCCATTTCGTTGATAACCACGCATAATCTGAGATAAGCTTTCCGGTTCTTCAAAGTCAGCTTCATTTACTGCCTTGAAATTTTTAATCATGCTTCGAAAGCTTTTATCTCTGGTATTATATACGGAACTGTTTTCCTCTAATAGCTTGTCTAAATATAATGAACGATATATCGGCAACTGCACCTTACCTTTCAAAAATTCCTTAGATGACAACTGTAACGTGTCCGTAAGCTCTGCCAACATTTTCAGCTCATCATTTTCTAAATTGACAAAGCTTCCATTTTTCAAACGGAAATATGTCTTTTTCGCACGATAGCCATCTAAAATATCTAACAGCTCCTTATGGCTTAGCTCCTCAGAAATAATATCCAAATCAAGCATTCCGCTCTGTATCGCAACACCTACGGATACCTTTACATTCTGCACCATATTTATGTTTTTGAATGCCTGCGTGCAATGTACCTCACCCAAGCCGGTTAATACATCGATTCCTCTCTTTAAAACATTAAAAATCAAGTTTTCCTCATTTCCACAATGAATCATATTACGCCCTTTATCATAATAAGGGAAAAATTCCTGTAAATAGAACAATATCTCTTCTTCTCTAGAACGCATCCGAAAACTGTAGTCAGCCTCACTCTCAGCCTCTATCGTATCTAATATGGAAATCTCCTTTTCTCCATAGACAGCATTTACCTTACACTCTACATTTCCCTGATTGCTATCCAAGTAGAATAAAAATCTTACTTCCGGTGGAAGATACTTCTCAATTTCCTCCCGGTTCTTTTCCTTAATCTCTACAATATCAGCCAGCTGAGGAAGCATATTATAGTAAAAATCCTGTAATTTCTTTCTTCCAACCTGAAAATAAAGCTCTCCATTTGAAGTTCCTGCAAACAACAATTTTGTTTTTTCCGCAAACTCTTCACTTACTTTTTTCAAATAGCCATCTTCTATATAATACGCAGCCTTTTCTCCTTCAAAGAAATCAGGAATTTTACAGCTTACTTTAATCCCTTCAAACACCTTGCCTTTATTTACATCAATATGCATACTTATATTCGGATTCTTCTCTTTTGTATGCAAAATCGCTTTTTTCTTGGCATTACCACTTCTATTCTCATATTCGCAACCATCTTCCCCTAGCAATTCATAGAAGCGGTCTAATCTCCAGCCATATAACTTTATCTCTGAACATTTCAAATCATTATTTCCATAATAATATCTATGCTCTGATACTCTTTTATGGATAATCCTTTCCTCATCCATAGCTCTATTAATATAAGTTATCCACTTTCTGGACTCCTGCGTGAAATTATCAGGCTGATGATTAATCTCAGTGTCTTTTCCATAAGTGAGGTTTGTGCAGCTTTCTACGGCATTCGCAAATTCTTCCAAATTCTTCACGACATACATTTTGGTCGAACCAATCTTAAACGACAATTCCAGACTCTTCCCATATTGTACTATTCTAGGCTCCAGGCGAATACTCTCCTCATTTTTCACTGCATTTGCCAAAATGCCTTTTCCTCTCTGCATCCTATATAAATTCAGCAAAACAGCTCCTGTCTTATCTGTCGCATCTCCTATGTTTTTCTTCTCTATGACCTTGCCTGCTGCAAGTAGCGTTGCTGCAACATATTTACAATTACTCTCACCATGCCAATAGTAATATCCATATTGTCTACACTCATCACAGCTACATCTTACATTTTCCGCTGCGGACTTTGAGCAGAGCATATTTACACGGACATTTCGTTTACTGCCTGCTCTACATTCAGCCTCCAAGATAAGCATCAGCTCATCGTCATTTTCTATATAACCTGTGTCAATCGTTTGTAAATCCATATACCCTTTATCACACAGTTTTTGCCCTTTTTCCCTATCTGTTTCTTCTATCTCGAGGGTATCCATCATCTTTTCTATATCAAAGTAACGATACTCCTTGTTATCTTCTTTCGTTTTTCTCATAATCGCTTTCTGTACCTTTTTCTGTTTTTTTGTATAGTATAAAATATTTAATTTCTTTTGTATATAGTAAAAACGGAAGTATCTTCTTTCTGATACCTCCGTTTTTGCTACACATATTCTATTCCATTTCCTATCAATACTTCCTTACCTTTAAAGGCAAATCCATATTTATAAATATTCTCTTTTGGTATACCTCTTGCAATCAGATCTGCTTCATACTGCTTCTCTTCTATTTGTTTCAAGGCATTCTCCACCGTTTCTTCCATTGTCTTTTCACGCTTTGGCTTATGCACTTTAAATTCTAGAATATAAGCCTTTTTACTCTTATCACAAGGCTCTAACATAACATCATATCTTCCGAATCCGCTTTCCCGCTTGGAAGTAACTACATATTCCCCACTAAGCTCTGCCATCAGCCCTAATACAAATCCATGATAAAAACGCTCCGGCTCTGCTTCCCCTGCATTTCTGCCAGTATCGAAGTAACTGAACATCGTTCGAGTAACCTTATTCATGTATGCATTCATTTCTTCTATATCATTACAAAACATCGCCAATACAAAATCATTATAATCTGACTCTGTTTCCATGAACCAGTCATGCACCATAGAATAGAACATCCTTCGAACTTCCCCATTGGTTAACATTAGCTTATAGTTCGGCTTTCTTCCTATGGCAATCTGATTCAAGCGTTCATATTCGAGTACTTTTAAATACCCACTCGCCAATAACAAACTCCATACTGCCATCTCATTATCTCCTAACTGACTGTACACGATCTGTTCATCAATTGGTGAGCTAATCGTCTCTCCATTTAATAAGGCTTCAAAGGACTGTTTAATATGCTTATTTCCTTCTTGAAGCAGCTTTCCTACCAAACGGTTTCCACTGGTATTTGCCCAATAGGTATCGTATATTCCATTCGTATCTAAAAAATTTAATACTGACCAAGAATTATATATATCACTATGACTTCCGAAAATAAATCCATCATACCATGTCTTTACTCCATCCTTTTCATTGCTTAATCCACATTCATCCAGTGCTGCAAACACCTCTTCCTCTGTAAACCCAAAACAGGTTGCATATTCTTCCATTCTTCCCCTAACATCCTATCATAAAATGCCTTATCAACGTGAGTTAACTTCTCGCTATCTCTTATATAAATATGTTCCACATATAGCTTCCTTATAATTTCACATATTTTATCTCGTGTATTCTGATAATTATTGTCCTTTACTCTCGCAAAGGACAAGCTTATCACAGGATACGTTCCCTGTATCTGACGGTACTCCTCACTCTGCCATATAAAAAGCCCCTCAAACAAATCGCTTCTGTTTGCATATTTCACAGAAAAAAAACGCTCCACCATACTTATATTCAGGGATTTTGTACATCAAAATTATCATTCATTCCAGAACTATGATCCTCATACCGTTATTGATATCCTTGGTAACATTAATGAATGTCTGGTTCAGCAGTTTTGCTCTTTTCCTTTATCTCCTGCAACAGGGCATCCTGCTGACGTGCCTGTTTGAATACACTAATATAATACACAACCGCTCCAATTACGTAAGGAACCGTAAAGCTGATAAAGATATCCCTATATCCCCCTTCGGCTACTGGCTCAAACAGCCCGACAAGGAATACATAAAGCATAACTAATCCAAGTGCAATCACATACTGTATCACAATCATCAAAAGCGGACTAATTCGTTCAAACAACTGATGCATATACAAGATAAGAACCGCAATGGAGGTAAATACCAGCATGGAAAGAGTATTTAAGTTACTTGTTTCTCCTCCCATAAGCATATTCACAATCGCACCACAAGCAGAAATAATAGTATAACAGACACAAATGGTAAGAAGAATCTCATTCCTCATTGCTTTATTCATTTCCAATCACACCTTTCATCTTGATTAAATACTCTTGAAAGCTTTTCTTATAGCTTCGGTTAATATATAACTTTTCTCCATTATCAAAGATTGCTCCCACACGCATATTCGCTTCCGGCTTGATATTTTGAATACGGAAAATATTAACCAGGTTCGATTTATTGATTCGAATATAACCATAGTCCCACAACATTTCCTCCAGCTGTGCCAACGAATAATGTAATTGATACACTTTATCCTTTGTATAGGCATACACTCTCTTATCCACCGTATCCATATAATAAATGGACTCTACCTGTAAAAAGTACTTCTCACCATCTATCATTCCAACTAACACTGGCTTCTCCTGATGTACAACATCAATTACCTTGCGAATCGTGGGTTTCATCTCTGCATAATAAATATCTATGTGCTCTTCTGTATTCTTTTTATCCTCATATAAATTTAATCGAATCACGCTCTCAATCATTATTCCTTTCGTAATTATTCCGTACCTTCTATAAAAGCAAGCACCTGTTCTATGTAACCATACGGATCATCAATTGCTCCTTCAATGTGCTCGCTGTCCACTCTCATCAGCGCTTTTTCCTCTGCTGCAATATTATGATACAGTTCTTCCACAATCTCTGGAAGGCAGATATCATCCTGCTCTGATAAAATGACAAGTGTTTTAACCTGATTTTCTTCCATTCTATCAATTGTTTCAGCATCTGCAAAGGACAATCCATAAAATAATTTCAAATAGAAGTCCCCACAAGCTACTACATAATCCATTGGGATATCCTCACTGCCTTCCATCTGGCTAAAGACTCCACAGAACATTCGCTCCATGCTGTCTACCGGTGAATCCAGAATCACTGCGTCGATATGTTCTCTTGCATGTTCAGTTGTTGCATACAGTGCTGCTGTTGCACCTCCCATGGACTGTCCATGTACTACAACCTTTTCCGCTCCAAGCTCTTGTCTTGCATAATCTACCAAACATTCCACATCTCTTGCCTCAAAATAACCAAAAGATACCTTGTCACTGGAATTATCTCCGTGCCCTCTCTGGTCAAAGGTCATTACATTCCAGCCCTGCTCTAAATATAACTTAGCAAGTGGGGCTACAGACACTCTGTCTCCACCTGCACCATGCACCAGAATCACGGTTGATGCATTTTGCTTAGTGCTGGCATAATAAGTTACCGGAACGATTACCCCATCAGATGCCTCAAGGGAAAGTTCTTCCCCTGTATATTGTTCCTGAAAATGTTCCAGGTCAAATCCCCATACTTCTAATTGTTTTATGCTGTTTTGTTTGGTATCATTTCCCTTATTCTGATAAAGCAACCCTTCGGCAACCATTTTCCCTACCATCAGACTCATACCAATTCCGAGAATTGCGATAAGTACCATCAAACTAACTACAACTGTAATAACGATTTTCTTTCCTTTTTTCTTCATAATGAAAAACTCCCTTTCTCTATTCCTTTACATGATTTCTCTTTCGCATAAATCATGTATATCACAGAAAGAAAGAGCCTTCCACTCATCTTTTCCAAGTTGCACTTTTGTGTTTCTAAGTTACATTCTTTTGCTAAAAGATTATTTTCTTTTTTGTATATACTATTTCTTTTATTCTGTAATTATGGTGTAATTAACTGAAACTTGTTTTCTATATGATGTTTTGTATAAACAGAAAGGGGTATATTGAAATGGAAATACTGGATTTCATTGACAAAGAACGATTACAATTATTACAGGATTTATTTGCTGATGCTACTGGTGTAGCCGTAAGTATGATCGATACGAAAGGAAAACATATTACTAGGGTAAGTAATTTCTTGGATTTTTGTATAAAATATACCCGCGGTAGCAAGATTGGATTGGAACGTTGCCAGAAATGTGATATGGAAGGCGTTGGAACGTATTTTTGTCACGCCGGTTTAATGGACTTTTCCGCTGATATTGTTGTAAATGGTGAAAAATTAGGTGCTATCTTAGGAGGTCAGGTACTTCCAGCTCCTCCTGACTATGATAAATTCCGACAAGTTGCAAAAGAAATCGGTGTAAATCCGGATGAATATATCGAAGCACTGAAACAAGTTCCTATCAAAACAGAAGAAAGTATTCGTGCTTCTGCAGATTTAATGAGCGAAATGATTAATATGCTCGTAAATATAGAATATATCCGTTACAAAGAGGAAAACAAACTATCTGTTGTCGACAGTGAAATGGACACTACCACCAAAAACGTTGAAGAAATCAAAACCATGGTGCAGGATTTAACAAAGATTTCCTCCAAGCAAAATATTCTTGCTTTAAACGCTTCCATTGAAGCCGCAAGAGCTGGTGAAGCAGGTCGAGGCTTTAACATCGTAGCTGGTGAAATGGGTAAATTGTCCTCTACTGCTGCCGCAAAATATGCCGATATCGTTGCCAAAGCAGAAGAAATTGATCAGTCCTTGAAAAAAATCAATCAAGAATTTAATTAAGCGAAAAGGCTTTCAGAACAAAATAAACAATAAAAAAGAACCCAAAGACCGTACTGTACTGCGATACGATTTCCGGTTTCTTTTTTATTTAAACTATTACAGAATTCCACTGTCCTTTACTGCCTGCACCGCTTTCTTAAGCTCTTCCGGTGGTAACACTAACGCAAATCTGACATACCCTTCACCACAGCTTCCAAAGGCATCACCTGGTGTACAAAGAACGCCTGCCTTTTCTACCATGGCATTGGCAAATTCTCTGGAAGATGCATAACCCTTTGGTATTGGCGCCCATACAAACATCGTTCCTTCACTATCCGGCACATCCCATCCAATACTGCGGAATCCTCCACAAAGAGCATCTCTACGCTCCTGATATTTGCGACACTGTTCCTTTACATAATCCTTCGGTCCACGAAGTGCTGCAATCGCACCTCTCTGAACCGGAATAAAGGTTCCAAAGTCAATCTGTGAACGAAGCAGTTTCAATGCATCAATTCCATCCTTTCTTCCAATCATAAAGGACACTCTTGCTCCTGTTACATTGAAAGATTTTGACAAGGAGAAGAATTCTGCTCCTACCTCTAATGCACCCTCATGGGCTAAGAAGGAGCCACCAACTCTGCCATCAAAGATGATATCGGAATATGCATTATCATGAATGACAAAGATGTCATATTTCTTTGCAAAAGCTATCAACTCGTCATAGAAAGAATCTGGTGCCGTTCTACATACCGGATTGTATGGATAAGACACTATCATAACCTTCGCACGTCTTGCAATATCCTCTGGAATATCGGATAAAACAGGGAGAAATGCATTCTCTTCCTTCAATTCATAAAAATACTGCTCTGCCTGTGCAAGATATGCCCCAGCTTCAAAAATCGGATAGCCGGGATTTGGAAGAAGAACCACATCCCCCGGATCACAAAGCGCCATGCAGACATGTCCAATTCCTTCCTGTGAACCATGTACGCCTGTTATCATATCCGGTGTAACACTTACCCCAAAGCGCTCTTCATAATAATCAACAACAGCATCTAAAAGCTCTGGTAAATCCTTTAAAGAATACTGATAATCCTCCGGATTGGCTGCACTTTTCTGTACTGCCTCCATAATATGTGGTGCTGGTGGAAAATCAGGGGTTCCCACAAAAAGATTGTAAAGTTTTTTTCCCTGCTTCTCCATCGCATCTTTTTTCTCATTTAATTCTGTAAAAATTCCCGTTGAAAAATGCTTCATGCGTTTTGAGCCTATTTCTGTCATATTCTTTACCATACCCTTTCTTTTCCTATGCAATTACTTCTGTCTGCGCTTGTTTTGCAATTTTATGTCTTGCCCAGATAAAACATATCGCATGTACGGTTAACGTAATCGTCCATGTAATTGGATAAGATATATATATTGTCTTCTGCACATGATATTCCGGCATCTGAAATACCGTTGCAAGCCATAAAAGTCTGAGTCCACAAGCTCCCACTAAGGACACAATCATCGGCATAATCGAATAGCCAATACCTCGAAGCGCTCCAACCAGAACATCCATCACACCACACAGTGCATACGTTCCACATACAATCTGAAGTCGTACCATTCCTGCTTCCATTGCCTCCCAACTGGAAGTATAGATACCTAATAAAGTCTCACCAAACAATACAACTAGATTTCCCATTACCACACCAACGATAATAACATATAACACGCCAATACCTAAAATCTTATTGATTCTCTTATACTGTCTTGCACCAAAATTCTGACTGGTAAAAGATATCGTTGCCTGATAAAAGGCGTTCATTGCCATATACACAAAGCCTTCAATATTGGCTGCTGCTGAATTGCCTGCAATGACAGTCGCTCCAAAAGAATTAATTGCTGACTGAATCACAACATTAGACAAAGAGAAAACCGTTCCCTGAAAGCCTGCTGGTAAACCAATCTGTAAGATACGTAAGAACTTGTCCTTACAGATACGCAATTCCTTAAGTTCAAGATGGATACCACCCTGTTCCTGAATCAGACATTTGACAACTAACAGTGCTGATACCGTCTGGGAAATGGCTGTTGCGATTGCTACTCCGGCTACACCCATTTGAAAGACAATGACAAAAATAAGATTCAAAATAACATTGATAATTCCTGCACAAAGTAAATAATACAATGGTCGTTTCGTATCTCCCACTGCTCGAAGAATTGCACTTCCAAAGTTATAAACCATAGTAGAAGTCATTCCAAGGAAATAAATTCTAAGATAAACAACTGCAAGCTCTAATACTTCAGGAGGAGACTGCATCCAGGTAAGAATCTGTCTTGCTGCTATGATTCCCACAATCGTAAGAATAATTCCACTATATATACTCAGTAAAATAGATGTATGTACCGTTTCCTTTAAATCCTGCTCTTTTTTGGCTCCATAATATTGTGCTACAAGAACATTCGCACCAATTGATAAGCCGACAAAAAGATTGGTAAGCAGATTGATCAGTGCCGTGTTAGAGCCAACCGCCGCCAGTGCATTATCCCCGGCAAAACGCCCTACTACCACAATATCTGCCGCATTAAATAACAACTGCAAAATACTGGAACACATCAATGGCACCGCAAAGAGCAGCATCTTCTTAAAAATTGACCCACTGCACATGTCTATCTCATATTTCTTACTTTTTTCCACAGCTTCCTCCTCCTTTTGTACTTTTATCCTATTATCCTATTTCTGTATTTTCCTACGAATGACGGGATTCTTTACCGTCATAATAATCAATGGAACTACCATGAAAAACCATACAACCGGTTCTGTCCAGATAATTGCCCAATAGCCAAACTTTCCAACAAAAATAAAAGTAAATACCAGTTTGCCCACCAATTCGATAAAGCTTGACACAATCGGCGTCACGCAATCTCCAAATCCCTGCATGGAATTTCGAAGAATAACAATTAGCATGCAAACAATCATAAATGACATGTCTGTCTTTAAATAAGTTGTTCCCCAGTAAATAATATCTTCCTGCGTTGTGCTGGCAATAAATTGAATCAAATACGGTGAAATGGTATGTGCCATAACAAAAACCATGATTACCCAGCATCCGCCAAGCAATAATGCACTTTTCATTCCTTGCCTGATTCTGTCATATTTTCCTGCGCCATAATTCTGTCCGCAATAGGTTGCCATCGAAGAACCAATTACCGAAACAGGCAGTCCCCATATCTCGAACACCTTTCTTGCCGCAGTATGCGCAACAATAATATTCGTTCCAAGCTGATTAATACCTGTCTGTAATGCAACCGTACCAAAGTTCACAAGACTCGACATAAGTCCCATGGACAAGCCACTCTGATACAGCATAAGAACACGTTCTTTACTCAGACGAAAATCCTCTGCACACACATGCAATATCGGAAATCCTCGATAAATATGTATCAGACATAACACCACCGACACAAGCTGTGACAACACAGTTGCCCATGCTGCACCACTCACTCCCATATCAAACTGAAGAATGAACAAATAATCTAAAATAACATTCAAAAATGCCGCTAATATCAAAAATAGCAATGGTGTCAGCGAATCACCAATCGAACGTAATATATTGGCACATAAATTATACGCCAAAGTAATGAACATTCCCCATACCAGAACCTGAATATAAGCAAATGCCATACTCATCTGATCCTGTGGAACATTTAACAGCACTAAAATCTGGGGTAAGAAGAACGCCACTGCTACAACAAGCACTGATGCCGTTAAAAATCCAAGAACGATGGAAGCTGCAACACTTTTCTTTAATTCCGCTTCATCACCACTTCCAAAGTGTCTTGCCGTTATTACACTAAATCCCAAAGATAGTCCATTAAAGAAACCTGTCAGCAAATTATACAAGGTTGAAACGGAACCAACTGCTGCAAGCGCTGTTTCTCCAAGAATACTACCTACAATCTTTGTATCTACAAGACTATATAAAATCTGAAATAAATTACCAAGAAAAACCGGAATCGCAAACAAAAGAATGAGCTTCATCGGCTTTCCTTCTGTTAATATCATTGATTTCTTCTTCATAATAAACTTTTTATCCCTTTCGTAAGCCCTTCGGATAATGGTTCTTCATAATCTGCCCTGCAAGCTTCCCCCAGCCAAGACTATAACCATCAACCGTGATCAGATACCATCCCTTTTCCCCTTCATAGTTCAGGGTCTGACCATTAATAAACGCCTGTGCCTGTGGCTCTGTCCCAATCAGTACCATACTTCTTATCACTTCTTCTGCATCCAGATTCAATGCCAGTGCATGAGACGGTTCAAACCGTTCCTTCTTGATTGTTCCAAGATGAAGCCCCGGACGAAGCACCTTCAATCCCTGAACCGAAGGCATGCCCTTTGGAATCAGATACAGCTGGTCACCAAAGGTCAAAAGACCACCATTTTCTGTATCAAGCAGCTTCTTTGTTAAAGTCTCCTGTTCAAACTCAAGAAATACCTTTAATCCTTCTGCCGCTTTATTGCCCTGTGTGTTCTTATTGCCACGCATATCTGCTTTTTTGTTTTTCGAAGGCTTTTTGCCATTTCCCTTTAAGATATCTTCAGGCTTACTTCCCTGCTCCAGTCCAAATCTGGTAAAGCCTTCGTATCCTTGTGGTACTTCACCTTTCTTCTGCAATACCGCAAGGTAATGCCCCTCACCCTGTAGCTTATGGGGCCAGAGACGAATCGTTCTTTCTAAGTGCATGTGAGCTACTTTTTCCTCGTCAAGTCCATTATCCTCATTGCCATAGGAATATGCCCAGGCAGGAACTCCACGCTCCATGCCATCATATAATGGAACTTCCAGCAATTCATATTCCGGATGTCTGGTTAAGAATCTTGCCATACTGCCCTCGTTTTCTGCCGGAGCAAAGGTACAGGTTGAATACACGATTCTTCCCCCCGGTCTTAGCATAGATGCTGCGCAGTCAAGAATCTCATCCTGACGTTCTGCACAGATACGAACATTTTCAAGACTCCATTCATCACATGCTTCTTCGTTCTTACGAAACATTCCCTCACCGGAGCAAGGCGCATCCACTAAGATGCGGTCAAAATATTCGTCAAAAATTTCTGCAAGCTTCTGTGGGCTTTCATTCGTTACCATGGCGTTTGGAATGCCCATACGCTCTACATTCTCTGATAGAATCTTTGCTCTTGCCGGATGAATCTCGTTACAGACAAGAATCCCCTGTTCCTTCATATAAGAAGCAATCTGCGTCGTCTTTCCACCCGGAGCCGCACACAGATCTAAAATCTTCTCCCCTGGCATTACCTCCAGATACGCCGCCGGAGCCATCGCACTTGGCTCCTGTATATAATACACACCAGCCTCATGCCACGGATGCTTTCCCGGCTGGTCGTCACTTTCATAATAAAATCCATTTGGTTCCCAAGGAACCTGTCTTAGGTGAAAATTGCTCTTTTCCTGTAAATCCTTACTTTCTGCTTTCCATGGATTTACTCGCAGAGCCTGATATTTATTTTCTTCATAACTACGCAGGAAAGCAGGATACGCTTCACCCAGCATATCCTGCATTC
>CAYUKO010000047.1:0-24843 GCA_964445375.1 uncultured Roseburia sp. | reverse complement strand
CTTGAGTGTCTTCTTTTGATAAAAAGAATTAATAGTAAGAAAATCTCCTTTTTTTCGTTTTCTTACGACAATACTATTTTTTATTCTATCATAATCAAGCAATTTCGTATACGTTTTCTGGGGAATATTTTTCCATGCAGACGCCTTTTTTACAGATATTACAAATTCTTCCTGCTCTGATAGGATTACATGAATCGTTTCTCCCAGACTAAGTCTTTCCATTTCTTCTAATCCGACTTCATATCGAATTTCTTCCACACGCTCCGGCTCTTTTCTTCTTGTCAGACAGATTCCCTCATATTCACGCCATGCCACAACATCATAAGGTAAATGAAGCATTTTACCACTTTGTTTTTCTAATAATTCGGCAAGCTGCTGCACATGCACAGCCTCCAAATCCCTTTTGCTTCCTGTCGCCTGCATCAGTGCCTCACGAAGACAGTATCCTTGCAGCGTTTTATGCTGTTCAAAAAGCGGCTTTTCTAAGATATGAATGCCTTTTTCATCGATTTTTATGCATTCCTTACATGCCTCTTTCGTCAAATCTGCAATCAGTTCATAGGCTTCGTTGATTCGTTCACATGCCTCACTGATATGTCCAATTGCATTCTTACTGATTTCCTGTTCGGCAAACGGCAAAATATGATGACGAATTCGGTTCCTTGTATAATTATCTTCTAAATTGGTCTTATCTATGCAAAAAGAAATTTCTTTTTCCTGCAAATATGTTTCTATCTCTGAACGTTCCAGACATAATAATGGGCGTATAATATCATCTCTTACAGGCCGGATTCCAGATAATCCCTGCAGACCACTTCCCCGGAAAAGATGAAATAAAAAGGTTTCACAGCAATCATTCTTGTTATGTGCAATCGCAATTCTTCCCCGCCTGTCTCCTGCATATTCCTTTAAAATCTGATAAAAAGCTTCATATCGAATCAATCTACCCATTTCTTCCGTAGAGAGCTGTCTTTCTGCTGCTTCCTTCTCTACATCACGGCAAACCAGCGAAAAAGGCAGCTTATGTTCTTTGCATAACGCTTCTACATACGCTGCGTCTTCACCAGCTTCCTCCCTGATCATATGATTGATATGAACCACGTGTATCTGAAAATCTGTTTTCTTTTGCAGCTCCAACAGCATGTAAAGAAGGCAGACGGAATCTGCGCCTCCAGATACCCCTGCCACCACATAATCATGTTCTTTTAACATATGCTGTTCTTCTGCAAAACGTCTTACTTTTTCTATCATTTGTGTCTAATCCTTTGTTTCCCATACTCCTGCAACGAGAATTGTCATATCATCTCTGATTCTGCCACCCTGGCAATTGATTGCATATTGTAGCAGATAATCCGAGAATTCTCTTGGATTTATAATATTGCATCTTGCAATGATATCCCGCAACCTGCCATTTCCCTGTTCATCCTCAAAGCAGTCTGTCACACCATCTGACATCATGATAATCATATCACCATCCATTAAGGAAAAGGCCTGCGTCATGGGGCTTAACTCCATAAGACTTCCAAGCGGAAGCATGTCCGATGCTATCTCTTCTACGATACTGCCACGTTTGTGAAAGCTGCTTGCAGCCCCTGCTTTTAAGAATTCCGCTTCTCCGGCATGCAAATCAAGCATACACAAATCAAGCGTTGTCAGATTACAGCATTGTGTCTGTGCCGCAATAGCAGCATTAATCATAGAAAATGCCTTTTCCTTCTGAAAGCCGGCATCTAAGAATTTCTCCATGAATTCAATCACGGATTGGCTATCCTTACAGGCATTTTCGCCGCTTCCCATACCGTCAGCAATCATTAAAACGATATTACCATCCTGACATTCCTCAACAGAATAATTATCACCGGATATTTTTTCATTTTCTTTCACGGCCCGTGACATCGCACTCATAATCATAAAATGTGGTTCATCTTCGACCATAAAAGACTCAAAACTTCTGGTCATTGCATAGGCTGATTCCGCACTTGGAACAAGCCGCCTGTCAAAAAAGACCGATAACATTCCCGCCAATTCCTCTACGGAATATTGATTTCTTCCACTCAGTCGTGCGGTAATACTAATCTTACGCTTTCCTTGTGGTTCCTCAAGAAATACCATTTCCTTGACCTGAATTCCCTGCTTTCTTAAATAGCTGATCAAAGCCTTTCGCTTATGTTCAACCGGCATGCTGACATGCACCACTGTCTCTGAAACCTCACCTAAGGCTCCAGATATATCCTTCAACTGTTGCGCAAACACCTGCTTACTTTCCACAACCTGCCTCTGATACAGATAATCCTTCCTGTCCTCATATGTACGTTGCTGCTCAGGGATATCGCCATAAAGTCTTGCAAGCTCACCATAGGTTTCTGATAAAATGTGTAGCTTACGCTTACTATATTCTGGAAATAAGTATCCTTCTATATTCTCTAATGTCTTTGACATACATTCTGCCCCCTTATTCTAGTCTTGGACACTAGTATAGAGGGCAATATCTCATTTTTTTGTCAAATCTAAGCTTTAGAAAAGGCTTTTTTATTGACAAAAACTGCATCCCCATTTGTTATTCACAATAGAGATGCAGTTATTTATTCTCCTGAAAAATAATTTCATTTTCATACACGAGCCCGAGCTTATCCTTGGCAACCTCTTCTGCGTACTTCTTTGTTTTGGTATAAGTTTCCAGTTCTTTCAGCTCTTCTGTCCTTGCTTCTTCCTCTTCAATCAACATAAGAAGCTCCTGTTCTCTGGCTGCATATTTCTCCTGCTTCTGCTTTAGGGAAAGACTGTTAATTCCGACTACCACAGTAATCATCAGGATTGCACTGATTGCCATAGTCATTCCAAGACGGTTCTCATTTCTTCTGCGCCGAAATGCAGGTTTTCCTTTTCTTCCCCTTACATGGTTCTGTGGCATCCTTCTCCCCCTCTCCATGCTTTGCTCTCAATAAATCTCTTATTTTCATTGTAAAATGTTTTCTTAAACGAGTCAACTGCAAATTAAGAAACCGATACGGGCTAAGTAACAACATAATAAGGCGATATACCCACTTCACATACAGCCTGCCTATTGTCTGACCATATAGATACATCCCAATGGCTGCACCTAAAACAGCAAAAAAGCGAATCACCCCATCATTTCCATAATAGAGCAGGTAAAAGCTGATGAAGAAGCAAATGGTCCAATAAAGAATATCCTCTATGTCTACCAACCATCTCTTATGTCTCCACAAATGGCGAAACAGTCTGATGTTGTCATATATATATGCAAAACCAAAACCTGTCAGTATGGAATATAACAGAAAATACCATTCCCGGATAATTGTTCCACTCATAGAACTATCCAAAGAGCCTGGTCAGAAGCCCTTCTCCCTTCTTTGCAAATGACGTTTTCTCCGTATATGTGAAGGAATCTACTCTGCCATCAATATCAACCTCGCCTTTTTCCAGACTCAGCCTGCTGACATGCAGCTCTGCTCCTTTGATCATGAGCATTCCATCCACAGTTTCCAGAAGTACCGCATTCTCATCAAAGGAAAGCACATCCACAACACCATGAAGCTTACAGCTCTTACGGCTCTCCAAAAGCATCCTGTGCTTGCCGGGACTGCCAACCTTTCCTGTAATATCCTCCATAACTTCACGCCCTCATGACTTCGTTTGTAAAGTATATGTCGCAGCCTGGCACTTTATTACAGATACTTGAACAACTCCTTTGCCTCATCCTTCTTGACTGTCTCCTGAACGTCAAGAATCTCAACCTTCACATCTTTATTACCAAACTGAATGGTCAGCACATCTCCCACCTTCACATTGGCAGATGCCTTTGCCGGCTTATCGTTAATCAATACTCTTCCTGCATCACAGGCTTCATTTGCCACGGTTCTTCTCTTAATCAGACGCGACACCTTTAAAAATTTATCTAATCTCATAATAGTCTCCTTCTTATCTTAATCGAGTAGACAACGTCTACTCGCCGTACCAAGCGCATGCAGCAAAGCTGCAAAACTCATTATGCGCTTGTGTACATAAAAAACAACTGATACTACAAGTATCAGTTGTTTTATACAATCTTATTTATCAACAAAAGATTATCTGTTAACTTCGTCCTTTAAAGCCTTACCTGGTTTGAACTTAGGAGCCTTTGCTGCTGCGATCTTCATTGTTTCGCCTGTCTGAGGATTTCTTCCTTCTCTTGCTGCTCTTTCAGTTACTTCAAATGTACCGAAGCCAACTAACTGAACCTTTCCACCGTTTCTTAATTCTTTAGATACAACTTCTGTGAAAGCTGTTAATGCCTTTTCTGCATCCTTCTTTGTCATATCTGCCTGTTCAGCCATTGCTGCTACTAATTCTGTTTTGTTCATCGTGAACTCCTCCTCTTATTTCGTCGTTTGTTATTAGAACAATTTCACGCCTTCTGCATGTAAGCAGGAACTCTTGTCCCATACTTGCTATTGCCCCAAATTTCGGCATTTCACACATCCAAACACCTATATCTATTTATAGGCGAATTACCCCTCTTTGTCAAGGAAAAATGCCTTTTTTTTGGGTTTTTTCATAAATTTCTTAGATTTTTTATTCATTTTGCTCAATTATGGCTTCAATATCATCAAAAAGCAGCTGTTCCGGCTGCAATCCGGCACGATAAGCCAACTGGCAAATCGTTCGCAACAGCCCAGTTACCTGCACCGATAATTCCTCTTTGTCCACTTGCGCTTTATCCAAAAGCTTCTGCGCTTCTTCTGCTTTTGCTACAAGCTCCTTGCCAAGCTCTTTCTCATCGGGAACCTTGCTCTTCCCGGTTTGTGCATCATGATATTCCGGAAGCTTATCCAACTTTTTGGTAACCTTTACTGCCCTTGTAAGCGATGGAAGTTCAGCTGGTATTTCTCTTAATGGCGAGGTAATCCAGCTCTTTCCTTCCTTTTCCTGCTTCTTAATCTCTTCCCAGTTCTGTAGCAATGCTTCATTTCCTTGAATATCCGCATTTCCAAACACATGCGGATGTCTGCGTATCATCTTTTCGCTGATTCCTGATATGACATCATCTATCGTAAACAGACCTTCTTCGCTGGCAATCACACTGTGCATAACTGCCTGCAGCAAAATATCTCCAAGTTCCTCCTGCATATTCTCTGCATTACCCGTCTCCTGATAGATACGAATCGCACCAAGAAGCTCCGCTGCTTCCTCCATCATACAGGCACGAAGGCTTACATGTGTCTGCTCCTTATCCCACGGGCAGCCATTTTCACTGCGCAATGCTTCTATAATCTTCACAAATTCATCAAACGTATACTGTTTGCTCATACGAACACCTATATCTTTCCTTATTCCAGCTTTGTTAATTCAGCAAAAGAATAATTTACATCACTATCTTCATCATCAATCTGTACGGTATAGCTTCTAGTCTGATAACCTGTCTTACGAAGCGTAATGACATAATTACCAACTTCCTTGTTGATACTGATTGGTGCAATACCTACATAATTACCATCCACGTACACTTCAACCCCTTCCGGCGAATCAATATGTACCTGATACTTTCCACTTGTACTGGAAGAAGTTGTTTTTGTAGAAGTTGACTCCTGCGTAGAGGTTGTTGTTTCCTGGCTGGAATCTGTACTTTTCTCCGTATCCGAAGAGGAAGAATTACTCTTTGTAGTATCACTTTCCGTAGTATCTTCCTTGGTGGAATCCTCTTTGGATTCTTCACTTGCACTTTCGTCCTTTTCAAGCTCCAGACTGATGTTTGCGGACGGTTCTCTTACCTTAATGTATTGTGCAAGTGTATCATACCCATCTGCTCTGACGGTCATCTGATGAACACCATACTCAAGCTCTACCGGTGATGTAATATCTACATTCTTACCATCTATCGTAACCGTTGCACTTGCAGGATCAATTGTGAAAATGATATTACCCTTTTGAACCTCTGTAATCTCTACATCTCCTAAATCCCATGCCATTTCTTCATTTCTTGCAAAGGTTATCTCCTGTGTCGCACTGCTTCCATTATGACTCACCTTAACGGTCATCTTTCCTTCCGGAACAACAATCAGCATGTCTTCTGTTATCTTACGGATGATCTTCTGACCAATTTCTATCCAGCCATCCACAAAATAGGTATCATTCTGTAGACGCAGATAACCATGTCCTTGTTCCACATTGATACTATAGACCTGATTATTATATCCCCAAACCGAAAGCACATCCATCTGATTGATATCCATCAACTCAACCTGCTCTTCTTCGGATAAAATGACCAGATGATTATTCAGCTTATAAACCGTTTCTCCAACAGAAATCGTACCCGCTTTTGTATCAAGCACATATTTATCAAGCTCCTCAAAATGCATTGCCTGTGCATCAACCTGCATAGTCGTAAGAAGCTTTTTGGGTTTATAAAATTTTACATTTACTACACTTCCCAGTTCCACCTGCTCAAGAGAAATCGCCTGATTATACTTATCATAAATATGCGTTGCACCATCAAAGTTTAACGTATAGCTCTTTCCTGTTGCAAGATTCTGAAACTGTATCGTAGCATCTTCTTTGTTTTTATTGATTATAATTGCTGTATCCTCGGAATCGTATGTACCTGGTGCTACTGTTTCCACACCACTTAGAACTGTTTGTGTGTCCTGCTGTTCTTCTTCCGGTTCCTGAAAGCTGCAACCTGCAAGCAAACAGGTAATAACCCCTAACAACAATCCCTTCTGTATTATTTTCTTTATGTTCGTCTTACGTATATTACCCTTCAAAACAATCCTCCTACTATAAATCTCCTATACACAAATGTTAATACTATAAATTGTCATACAATTTATTATAGCTATATTTTATGTAAAGTGCAATCTGCATTTTAGGGTTATGCAATGTCAAATAATGTTTTTAAAAGCTTTTCCTTTGCCTTTTCCTGCTTTACCAGATTAGCAAGCTTCTCCATGTTCTTATCCGGTATCCAGGACTTCTTCGAATTATAATAAAAGTTCACAATCTTCCAGAACTTATCCGGGTAAGCAAGACGGTAATACAGCTGTTTCCATTCGATGGGCGAAAAGCTTCTATTACTTTCGTATGCTGCTAGCATCTTCTCTCCCAGAGGAAGCGACCAGTCTGCTTTCTCCGATATCTTTCGGAACAAAAGATAAAAATCTCTGACACCACTATCCGGTGCAAACCGTTCCAGATTAATGACAGCTATGTCATTTCTCATAAACATAACATTATGGTACTGATAATCTCCATGACAAAAGAAACCATTTTCTCTTATATAATTCTCATACGCTGCCTGGTCCTCTTGACCAGCCTGTGCCATAATACTCTCCGCCTGATCCATAAAATAATTGTATTCTTTCAACAATGCTCTCTCAAACTCCGACTTTATCTTAAGTTTACGTAGATAATTTCTGACATGCTTACATTCCTTTGTATGTTTTTCCATTTCTTCTACATAATAATGAACCGGCAACGTATGTGCCATTTCACCTGTATCTTTCATTGCCTGATGAAACTTTGCCATAATACGAAATGCCTGTAAGATTTCCTCTTCGCTCTTGTAATTGCACTCTCTGCCATCCAGTTGTTCTTTCACAATATAGACAATCCCATCCGTATCTTTGCAAAACAACTCTCCTTCCTTATTTCTGACAAGTTTGTCAGTTTTAACTACTTCACTAAGTTTCTCCTGCAACAGCTCCAACAATTCAAGCTTGTCGGTATTTCCTTTATATTCCTTTAATACCCTCATTCCTTTATTCGTATCACATATGATGGTTCCACGACCTTTGAAGGTTCGAGTCACTTCCATATCATAATTCTCTAAAACACTTACTGCTCTATCATTCACTTTCTTTCCCCTCCACCAAGATTCTGTCACACTATCCTATGTCCTTTTAAACAAAAAAATTCCAGAGAAATAAATTACTTCTCTGGATTATTTATTATAAATTCTGTTTTACTAACTGTGTCAGATATTCTCTTGTATTATGGGCAGGATTCTCCAGCACATCTTCTAAAAGCTGCTGTAAAATAGCACCAATCTGTTTCCCCTGTGGAACACCAAGTTCCATCAAGTCCTTACCGGTAAGTGCAAGATCTTTTAAGGAAACACATTCTTCCTTTTGAAGAATCTCTTCATAAAGAGCCCTTACCTGTTTAAGATTCTCTTCTTTCTCTTCTCTCTGATACATACTCTGTGCAAGCATATCAGCCTGTTTGATTTCGAGAACCTGTTCAAAGTATTCCTTACCTATTTTATTCAATGCACGTCGCACTGCCCGGGGCGTTGCTTCTATCTTATAGTCATGATACTTCACATACTTTTTCACCTTATTCATCGTATCATTATCGAATTTTAATCTTCTTAAAATCGATTCTGCCTTCTCTTCTCCAAGCTGGGCATGTCCATGAAAATGGCTGATTCCTTCGCTGTCTATCTCTTCGGTATCCGGCTTTGCGATATCATGAAGCAGCGCTGCAATACGCAAAGAACGCTCTGGCCTTATATACAAAAGCGTATGCAGCATATGTTCCCCTACATTGTATAAATGATGCGGATTGTTCTGTGGTGTTTCCATCGCCTTATCAAACTCAGGAAGAATTACCTTCGTCATTCCAAGCTCATACGCTTCTCTTAAATAGTCAGGATGTGGTGATTTCAGCAGCTTTACTAACTCTACCTGTATTCTTTCTGCACTGATATTCTTTAAATTTGGCGCCAGTTCTATGATTGCTTCTCTTGTTTTTTCTTCTATCGAATAGCCTAACTGTGCGGAAAAGCGTACTGCACGCATCATACGAAGTGCGTCTTCCGTAAAACGTTCCTTTGCCTCTCCTACGCAACGGATAATGCCATTTTTCAAATCTGTCATACCGTCAAAAGCATCTACGATACCGCTTCTGTCATTGTATGCAAAGGCATTAATCGTAAAATCCCTGCGTTTTAAATCTTCGACCAGATTTGCCGTAAAAATAACTTCCTTCGGGTGACGGCTGTCCTCATACTCCCCATCGATACGATAGGTTGTGACCTCAAAGCCATCCTTTCCCATCATAACGGTTACCGTTCCATGCTGAATGCCAGTATCTATCGTTCTTGGGAAAACTGCCTTCACCTGGTGTGGCCTTGCTGATGTCGTAATATCCCAATCATCCGGCTCTCTGCCAAGCAGGGAATCACGCACACAGCCTCCAACTGCATATGCCTCATAGCCAGCCTCTTCTAATGTATGAATAATATATTCAACCTTTTCAGGTAATTGAATCTGCATGTATGTCAGCTCCTTTAAATCGTAATTATTCAGTACCTTCATAATTACGATGAAAAATCCATCTTAAATTTGCTGCGCAAATGGATTTTTCACTCTTGTATCATTTTCTTACGGTCTCAGCAGCAAGTGCTTCGACCTACCTCAAGTAATTTCTTCTTTACCAGCAAAGCAGTTCATAGCCGTCTTCTGTTACAAGCAACTGAACTTCCCACTGTGCAGATGGGCTTCCATCATCCGTATAAACAGTCCATCCGTCATCTTCATCAATAAAGATTTCCTGTGCTCCCATATTGATCATTGGCTCAATAGTGAATACCATTCCGGGAACCATAAGCATCTGGGTTCCTTTCTTGGAAACATAGCTTACCCACGGCTCTTCGTGGAATTCCAGTCCAATGCCATGACCACCAATTTCTCTAACAACAGTATAGCCGTTTTCTCTTACAAAATCATTAATTGCCTGTCCCATATCGCCTAAGAATCCCCAAGGCTTTACCTGCTCTAAGCCTACCTTAATACTTTCCTTGGCAACCTCAACCAGTCTCTTCTTCTCTGGAGAAACCTCTCCAATGCAATACATACGGGAAGAATCCGAAAAATAACCATTCAGAATCGTAGATACATCAACATTTACAATATCACCATCTTTTAAAACCTCATCCGGCGAAGGGATTCCATGGCATACCACATTATTAATAGAAGTGCAGACGCTCTTTGGAAAACCTTCATAATCAAGTGGCGCCGGAATTGCTCCATTCTTTATCGTGATGTCGTATACCCACTGATCAATCTCTTCGGTGGTAACGCCAGCTTTAATATGCTCTCCTACATAGTCTAAGATTTCCATATTAATCTTCGCACTTGCCTTAATTCCCTCTATCTGTTCCTTCGTCTTAAGTATACTTCTATCCGGTACAACTGCACCCTTTAAGCGAAATTCCTCTATTTTATCATCAAAACTACTATGGCATTTCTTATATTTCAACCCACTGCCACACCAACATAAATCATTACGTCCTAATTTTTCCATAATTTATTCATTCCTTTTCCAAAATAAAACTTCCGAATAACAGTATAGCACAACTAAGCAAAAGCAGCAGAGAAAATTTCCCTGCTGCCCTCTTTATTGATAAATCTTATTACTTTACTAATGCAAGTGTCTGTCTTGCGATAGCAAGCTCTTCGTTGGTAGGTACAGCCATAATCGTTACTTTGCTGCCTTCCTTCGATACGATTCGCTCTTCGCCACGTACATTGTTTCTTTCCTCGTCAATTTCTGTTCCAAGGAATTCCAGATACTCGCAAACCTTCTTACGTGTATTCTTATCATTCTCACCAACACCTGCTGTAAATGCAATCACGTCAACACCATTCATGGCTGCTGCATAAGAACCTACGTATTTTGCTACCTTGTAATAGAATGCATCAAGCGCATCTATTGCAAGCTGATTTCCTTCATTTGCTCCTTTTTCAATATCTCTGAAGTCAGAAGAAATACCTGTCATACCATATACACCAGACTTCTTATTTAAGACATTGTTCATTTCTGCAGAGGATAAACCTTCTTTCTGGCAAATAAAATCGCAGATAGCCGGGTCGATATCACCGGAACGGGTTCCCATAATCAGTCCTTCTAATGGAGTAAGTCCCATAGAAGTATCAACACACTTTCCATTTTTAATTGCAGAAACAGAGGCTCCATTTCCCAAATGACATACGATAATCTTTAAATCTTCTCTCTTCTTTCCTAACATATCTGCCGCTCTTGCAGAAACATAATCATGGCTTGTTCCATGGAAGCCATAACGTCTTACCTTATATTTCTCATAGTATTCATGAGGCAGTCCGTAAAGATATGCTTTTGCAGGCATTGTCTGATGGAATGCTGTATCAAAAACTGCTACCATAGGTACGTTTGGCATAATTTCCTTGCATGCATTAATACCGATTAAGTTAGCCGGATTATGTAATGGCGCAAGGTCATTACACTCTTCAATTGCCTTCATAACCTCATCATTGATGACAACGCTGGAAGCAAACTTCTCTCCACCATGAACTACTCTATGTCCTACAGCACCAATCTCATCAAGCGACTTGATTACACCGTGATTGGCATCTGTTAATGCATTGATTACAAGCTGAATCGCTACGGTATGATTTGGCATAGGTGTTTCCATCTCTACTTTATCCTTGCCGGCCGGTTTATGTGTAAGTACACCATCAATTCCAATTCTCTCACAAAGTCCCTTTGCAAGTACAGCCTCAGAATCGCTGTTGATTAACTGATACTTTAAGGATGAACTTCCACAGTTGATTACTAAAATATTCATGGTTTTACCTCCAAATGTTTCTATTGTCGAGTTTATTTCTGTACTTATTATATCATTTTTATAAGATTTTACTAGTCAAGTACTGCTTCTTGTTCTAGTGTACTACTTTTTTTATTAAAATGAAAGCGCTTACATTCATTTTCTTTGATTTTTTCTACTAAAAATACCGCACTAGTATATTATCTAATGCGGTACTTTTTCATTTTTTATAAAACAAATTAATATGCTCTACCCCAGTAAACCATCTTCTTAGCTGGCTTTCCACAGCATACGCAGGTTTCACTTAAGTTCTCCTGCTCGAATGGCATACAACGGCTTGTTGCTGCAAGCTCTTCCTTAATCTTATCTTCACATGCCTGCTCGCCACACCACATAGCCTTTACAAAGCCTGGCTTGTTGTTGATCGTATCACAGAACTGCTCCCAATTCTCTGCAACATAAGTATGAGCCTCTAAGTGAGCCTTTGCAGCTTCATACATTTCTGTCTGAATGGTTTCAAGAAGTTCTGCTGCCTTTGTCTCTACTTCATCAAGACATACTTCAATCTTCTCTCTGGTGTCACGACGAACAAATACACACTTGTTATTCTCAATATCCTTAGGTCCGATTTCTACTCTGAATGGAATACCTCTCATTTCACATTCGGAGAACTTCCAACCCGGACTCTTGTCCGTATCATCAACCTTAACACGGCATCCCTGAGCGATTAAACGATCACGTAATTCATAAGCCTTATCAAGAACGCCTTCCTTCTTCTGCTGAATTGGCACGATCATAATCTGGACTGGAGCAACCTTAGGTGGAAGCTTTAATCCGGAATCATCGCCATGAACCATGATAACCGCACCGATTAAACGGGTTGTCATACCCCATGAGGTCTGATGTACATACTTCAAAGTATTGTCCTTATCCGTGTACTGAATACCAAATGCCTTAGCAAAGCCATCACCAAAGTTATGACTTGTGCCAGACTGTAATGCCTTACCATCATGCATCAATGCTTCGATGGTATAAGTAGCTTCTGCTCCGGCAAACTTCTCTTTATCTGTCTTCTGTCCCTTAACAACAGGAATCGCAAGTACATCCTTTAAGAAGTCAGCATAGACATTAAGCATCTGAATGGTTCTTGCTTCTGCATCCTCTGCTGTTGCATGTGCAGTATGTCCTTCCTGCCATAAGAACTCACGGCTTCTTAAGAATGGTCTTGTTGTCTTCTCCCAACGAACAACCGAACACCACTGATTATATACCTTTGGCAAATCTCTATAAGACTGAATCTCATTTGCATAGAAATCACAGAATAAAGTTTCGGAAGTAGGTCTTACACAGAGCTTCTCCTGTAATGGATCTAATCCACCATGTGTTACCCATGCAACCTCTGGTGCAAAGCCTTCTACATGATCCTTCTCTTTCTGCAAAAGACTTTCCGGAATGAACATTGGCATGTATACATTCTCTACGCCTGTCTTCTTGAATTCTGCATCAAGCTGATTCTGAATCTGTTCCCAGATTGCATAGCCTGCCGGCTTAATGATCATGCAGCCCTTTACGCTGGAATAATCACATAATTCTGCTTTCTTTACTACGTCTGTGTACCATTGTGCAAAATCTACATCCATGGATGTAATCGCTTCTACAAGTTTCTTGTCGTTTGCCATTGTTTTACCTCTTTTCTTAAAATTAACATCAAGCTGACCTTTATCAACCCATCGTGTCAGGCGCTTGCAACCTCAGCTGCTGGTTTTCTCCTGCGCCCATGCACATAAAAAGCCGCGCATAAGTCCTGCTTTCACAGGGGCCTATACGCGGCGTTACCACCCTAAATTTCACTCATCCTACCGTTATCGCCGGCGTTACGCTGTGCTTATCACACAGGACTCCAAGGTAGGTTCCGAAGTTTACACGTAAGAATCTTCCAGCCTTTCGATTCTCTCTCTGGACGTTGCTACAACGTACTATTCCTTATCACAGTCACGTTACTATTTCTATCAGTTAGTTTATGTCAGGTCATGAGAAAAGTCAACCGCTTTTTAATCAATATCACTTCGTCCAGTCACGATTCGCTTGATTTCAGACTTTAGAAATACGCGCTTATACGGTCTTAACACATAGCCTGCCGCATTTAGTTCCCGACACTTTATAACCGTTTTCCTGTCGCATAAAGCTGTTACGAACAGGATAGGAACTTGATGATTCGTAAGCTCCTGAATCTGCCTTGCGGCTTCTATTCCATCCATTTTAGGCATGACGATGTCCATCAGAATCAGATCCGGGTAAGGATTCTTCTTCAAATATAACAATGCCTGTTCTCCGGATTTTAGCATAGTGATATCATAAAGATGTTTTAAATCCTCATGGAGCATTTCTAAGTTTGCTTTCATATCGTCAACAATCACAAGATGGTATTTTCTGCCTGGATTTATCATCTTCTCTCTTTCTTTTTCCGAATTCTCCATTACCGGTACCGTTTCTTCTGTTGCGGTCAAAATTGTTATATTCAAGTTCTCCGGTAATTGCAGATCTAACATTTCACCATTCATCAATCGAAGAATCGGACGAAGATTTCGGCTTCCTGTATTATCAAAAATAATAGCTTCTCTTCCATCCGAAAGCTTTACCTGTGTTCCCTTAGGGAATAATGGAACATAACGTAAAAAAGCCTCTACTACTTCCTTGTCAAACATAATATCGCAGCCACCCATCAGATATTCAGAGGCTTCATACGGAGAATACGGGTACTTATATGGACGCTTTGAGGTTAAAGCATCGTACACATCCGCAACATGAAGAATCTTCGTATAGATAGATAACTCAGAACCATCCACACCATGTGGATAACCGCTTCCATCCTCATTTTCATGATGATAGAGAACCGCCTGCTTTACCTGAGCTGATAATCCAACTCTGTCCTTAATCATCTCATAAGAACGTTCTGCATGAGATTTCATAATACTATATTCTTCTGGTGATAATCTTCCCGGTTTATTCAAAATATCTGAAGCTATTGACATTTTTCCAAAATCATGGAGTAGTGATGCCATCGCAAGAGTCACAAGATCACTTTCATCAAGCTTTAATCCATAACCAATGACACATGCATACACTGCAACATTCACAGAATGAGCATAAGTATACTCATCAAAAGTTCTTAAATCATTTAAGTCAAGCGAGAAAGTTCCCTTTGTTACAATCTGCTCTACCATTTCCTTAGCTACATCCTGACATTTATCTATGTCACAGGTTCTTACACTTGCAAGTCCTTTTGCTCTTAATTCCGGTGTAATAACCGGTTCTAATTCAATTCCTTCCGAAAGTGCATCCTGAATATATACACCATCAAAACCGAGCTTTTCCAGCTTAGTAATATATCCGAAAGTAAGCTTGGCATTACTGCTAATCAGCGTTCTGCCATATGAGTCAAATAAATCATAGGCAAGGTTCATACCCGGTTCTGTATCTTTTAATAAAATATACCTCATTCTATATCCCTCCAAACGGGTTTCTTAGTCCATATTACTTATATTTTATCACATTATAATCATTTTGAAAGAATTATTGGAAATTACAGCTATTTCTTTTAAATATTTACACAAATTAATTGTATTTTTGCAACCGATTTCTTAAAATAGAATTATACTTTTTCGACAAGGAGGTTTTCTATGGATACAATTACAATACCTGTTTCCAACCATTGCCGCTTTCACTTAGGCGATGAACCAAATGCCTGGCAGGCATGGTATGATGATTCTGATTGGCAGGAAGTTACTTTGCCACATGACTGGTCGGTGACACTTCCTTTTTCGCGAGATTATTCCAGCGGTACCGGCTATCTTGCAGGCGGTATTGGCTGGTATCGCATACATATCACACCACAAGAGGAATGGAAAGGACGTGAAATTTCCATTCATTTTGATGGCATCTACAAAAACAGCAGGGTATGGTGTAACAGCTACTATCTGGGTGAGCGCCCAAATGGCTATATTTCCTTTACCTATGATATTACAAAGCAGTTTCGCTTTGATGCTGAAAATATCATTACGGTGTATGTAGACCGCAGGGAAATTGCTGATTCACGCTGGTTTACAGGTTCCGGTATCACAAGAAAGGTTTCTTTGATTGTTGAGGATGCAGTTCATCTTGTTACTGACGGCATCTTTTTCTCTACTCCTAAGGTTACCGAAGACGAAGCCACATATCTTGTCCAGAATGAAATCATAAACACAAAAGAGGAAGCCTGCTCTGTCACGATTAGAAATCTTCTCTTTGACGCCAAAGGAGAACTTGCCTCAGAAAGCAGCCAACAGACCATGATTCCCGGTAAGCAGACTTGTGTCATAGAAGTCACTGGAAGGATACAAAGACCTCTTCTCTGGTCTCCAAAGGAACCTAATCTTTATACGCTAAAAACCTATGTTGCCTATGGAAACAGTCTTGCAAAGGAAACCATGACAGCTGATGCAAGCCTTGTATCTACACAGAAGGTAGGTATTCGTTCCTTCCGATTCCATCCTGATAAGGGATTTTACTTAAATGAACAACCCTATATCTTTCAGGGAGTCTGCGTTCATCATGACGCCGGTTGTCTTGGCGCTGCCGTTCTTCCTGATGTATGGCATCGCCGACTTACGAAGCTTAAAGAAATGGGCTGTAATGCAATTCGTATGAGCCACAATCCACATATGCCGGAATTATATGAATTGTGTGATTCTCTTGGTTTCTTTGTCATGGATGAAGCTTTCGATGAATGGGAAGGACCTAAGAATAAATGGAGTACTGGTCACAATGTGTATCCGCCAAAGCATCAGGGATATTATGTAAATTTCCCAACATGGCACGAACAGGACCTTGTTGACATGATTCGCCGCGACCGCAATCATCCAAGCGTTATTATGTGGAGTATTGGAAATGAAATTGACTATCCAAATGATCCTTACTGTCACGCTTCCTTCTCTACCATGACTGGAAATAATGATGCAAATAAGCCTGCTGCGGAACGCATGTATAATCCTGCCCGCCCGGATGCAACACGCCTTTCCTATCTGGCTAACCATCTGTGCAACATTGTAAAGAAAACAGATACCACACATCCCGTAACGCTTGCTGCCGCTTTCCCGGAGCTGTCTGCAAAGCTTGGCTTTATAGACCCGCTCGATGTTGTTGGCTATAATTACAAAGAACATTTATATAAGGAACATCACGAAGAATTTCCTGACAAGCCTTTCCTTGGCAGTGAAAATGGTCATAGCTATGAACAATGGAGGGCTGTTACTGACAATGAATATATCTCTGGACAGTTCCTTTGGACTGGTATTGATTATCTTGGCGAAGCGCATGGCTGGCCTATTCATGGCTCTGGTGCAGGTCTTCTCACACTCGCAGGCTTTGAGAAAACAGGCTATTATCGAAGACAAAGCTTCTGGTCCAAGAAACCGATGATACATCTTGCAACCATCCGTGAAGAAGACAGCAGGCGCACTTCCTGGGGACAGGAATTTGCAACGGCACAGGAATGTGAATTCGCTCCTGTTTCTGAAAGCTGGGATTATATACCGGGAGAATCTGTTGTCGTAAAATGCTATACAAACCTACCGAAAGCAGAGTTCTTCCTGAATAACGAGAGTCTTGGCATCTATGCAAAAGATGACCGTTATGACTGTATTCTTCTTACCATACCATTTGCCCCTGGAGAGTTAACGGTTCACGGCAAGGTAACTTCCGGCACTGATGAACGCGTTGTCTCACACACTCTCACAACAACGGGAAGTGCCTGCCAGATGAAACTTGTTCCATATACCCTATCTGAAGGCTCTGTGAAACAGATTGAAGTTACTCTGTGTGATTATAAGGAAAACCGCGTATATCATGACAGCAGCTTACTTCATGTCACGGTTCAAAACGGAAAACTTCTTGGACTTGAAAATGGCGACCTTGCTGATGTAACAGACTATACATCAACAAGCAGAAGAGCTTATCATGGACAGCTGCTCATCTACGCAGTTCCAGATGATGAAACCAAAGAAATGACGATACAGGTTAACGGTGAACATCTTAAAACAGCAAAGTTCAATATAAAATAACGCATAATAAAAAGGAATCCGAAAGGATTCCTTTAAACTTCGTCTGCAATCGGTGCTGTTACAACAACACTTGCTACTACGGTAATGACAACTGCAATAATAATCAGAAGCATACCACCTAATAATAAGAAGACACCACTTCCTACATTATCTTCTGTGCTTTCTGCTGCAGCTACCTCTTCTTCTGAAATAACCACCGTATCGGAAGAAGCCTGTACGGTCGACACCCCGGAAGAAAATCCGGCTACAAATAAGCCAATCAATAATGCAAAAAACAAACGAATGATTTTACCTGATATTTTGTTCACCTTCATGCAATCCCTCCATATACTATATCCCAATATAAATATATCCTAAATATGCATTTTTACTACATCAATAACAAGGATTCTAATTAATAGTGTAACACATATTGTATGAAATGTGAAATGTTTTTATCATTTTTTTCAGAATTTTGTGACAAATAAATCAATTTCCTGATATTATTTGCCGATGCTAGTCCTCTCTGGTCTGACGCACATTTTTCTCAAAACGTGCAACTAACTTCCTTGCGTTCTCTTCATCAGTCTGTTCCAATGCCGCAATAAATTCCTTCAAAGGCTGCATGGTTTCTTGATCTGCCATTACCATAGAATGCTTCAGACTCTCAATATAATCCGGTATCTGCTCACTATAAGTAAGCGAAATCTTCTCCTCCTCCATCATAGATATCTGAAGCGTATATGCCACATTGGTCCAGGAAACCTTCTGGTTCATTCCAGCCAGCTCCTTGACCTTCTTAATAAAATGATATCCCTGTTGTGTTCTATCTAATAAATCCTCCAACGTAATTCCAAAAAACTCCAGGTCTTCCTTTGATGCGATACAAGTAACCTTTAATTCTCCCTGCTTTTTATATTCCATATCCCATCCTCCTTCTCAGCCTATCCCTATTATAATCATTTACATATAAAAAAGAAACTGCAACAAAAGAAATTTCCTTTCTTTGTTACAGCTTCCATGCTACAAGTCCATATGATGACGCTTTACTCTTCCTCTTCCACATTATCTGTGTGGAACATTAACAGGAATTCTGCGCCATTTTTCAATGTCAGCTTCATCACGACACCCTTACCGTCGACTGAAATCTTGGAATTAATCTTCCTGACCATATCCAGATTCAGCTGTACCGTTGTGAACATATCATCACTCACAAGACACATGACTCTGCCGATTACCTTGACCTCTGAACAAATTACGGACAATGACATATTTAATCCCGTGCCATCTGTAACGTCCTCAATCGTTGACAGTGCAAGTGGTATATTCTTAACATCTGATAATACTGCAATCAGATTCTCCACATCATTGACGATTAGCAGACGATTACGCATAACCTCAAGGTAATTTGTCCAGTTCTGCATTCCATCCATACCCATCTCATGGCCTCCTTTGAGCTACTCCCCTTTTCATGAGCTACTTCAAACAAGATGTAAGGCCCTATAGATTATGACTGAACTTTTCTTGTATAAATAATTATACTTGCTAAAAAATAATGTGTCAACTCGATTGGTGTGTTCGTTTTGTCGGACACTATACAAAATTTTTCTTTATTTTTTGTGTATTATAGAATATTCGCACAAATTACAGCTGCCATTCCTTCGGATACGGAATTTCAAACTGCATTTTTTCCTTTGTCACCGGGTGAATCACACTCAGCCGATTCGCAAGCAAAGCCGTATGTCGTATTCCCAGTTTCTCTGTAAGCTCTCTGGAATTCTCATTTCCATACTTACTGTCTCCAAGCAACGGCATTCCCGCATGCGACATCTGCACACGAATCTGATGATGCCGTCCGGTAAAGATTTCTACCTCTATTAAAGAATATGCAGCTTCTGCCGTCTCTATATCATGTAATAATTTCCAGCTAAGCTTTGCCTTTTTTGCCCCCTGTGTTCCAGCCGATACTACCTTCGACAGATTGGTTTTTCCATCCTTTAAAAGATAATCCTCTAATTCACCCTGTCTACTAGATTCACCCTCTATTTTAGGAACCAGCGCCGCATAGGACTTTTTTAAGGTGCCATTTTCCAATTGCTTCGTTAAGGCTTTTGCTGCCTCCGGTGTCTTTGCAAATACCAAGAGCCCTTCTACCGGCTGGTCCAGTCTGTGAATCATACCAAGGTAGGTTCCCTTGCCCTTTGATTTTAGATAGTTTCTTAACTCACTTACCACATCTGCCTGTCCGATTCTTGCCGTCTCGGTCGCAATGCCTGCCGGTTTGTGAATGACTAAAATTACATCATCTTCGTATTGTATTACTGCTCTCATAAGTAATCTCCATGCATTTTAAAGCTTAAACCTATATAGCACACCCCACCGCCATTTTCTTCTCTGTATAGCCTTTTTGTCTCATTTTCAGGATGTTTTAAGGCTTTTTACAAGATTTTGGCTATACAGAAAATTGTTTTTAACACTTTTTCTAAACTACTTTATTTTTTCTGTGGTAATATTACCATTTCTCTGATATAAAAATTAAAGCATAGTATCTTCCTTTATGATTTAGTTTTTATCTATAGAGAATAAATATTCAAGCATCATTGCATTAATTTCTTCCACCTGTTCTCCCACAAAATGAGGACGATGTCCTCCACCTTTTACCTCATATACCTTTGCATTAGACACTTTGTCTTGTAATTCTGCGCACGTTCCAAAAGGGTCATTTTCTCCATTTATAAAAAAAGCAGGACATTTTATCGACTCCCATTCTTCCTCTGTAAGACTTGGGTGCGACTGCCAATCAGAAACCGTTTTTCTTAAATAAGTTTGCCAGTCACCTTTATGTGCTTCATAATGTCGAAGTTTCATATCTTCAATAAAATTTATATCATTTCTGCTTATAAGACTTTCGGGCAAAAAATCCTCTGCCCCATCGGGTCTAGGATATGCACCTCCACCAATCGTTATAAGACTTTTCACTTTGTCTGGATATCTTGATGCCATATAACAACCTACATATGCACCACAACTATAGCCAATCAAATGAGCACTTTTTATTTCCAAAGCGTCAAGAAAATTTGCCATATCGTCCGCTATCATACGACTGTTCCAATCAAGATTTTCACACATTGTTCTCCCGTGACCACGAAAATCAGGGTAGAAACAACGATAATGTCCTGCGAAAGGAAGAATCTGCCCCGAAAACGCTAATAAGCCTCTGCTAAAATGACTGTGTAAAAATAGAACAGCCTCCCCTTTTCCAAATTCTTCATAAAACATATTCAAATCATTTAATTTAATATATGGCATTTCTCTCTCCTAATTCAAATATTTTCTATACCAATTATATCAAAGATCTTCATTTTTACAATTAGACATATCGGCTTCATTTTTTCTTGCATTCCTTTGCAGACAAGCCACATAAGTGTATGTACGAAAGTAATAAAAGCACAAGTCTACTGTACTTTAAACTTGTGCTTTCACTCCATAACTTTCTTACCATTAACCTCTTGATTCTTCAATGTACTTCTCGATAACTGCCAAAATTTCTACGGCTCTTTCATACTGTTCTTCCGCATCTCGCTTCGAAACAATAAAAAAATCATCATAATCACAACTTTTTCTAATCTGAAATGCTTGTTGTACATACTTCGAGTATTTCTTATCAAAAACCTCTGTCTTTATATATTCTTTCTGAAAATAAGCAATTACCACTGCATGTTTGGAAAAATCCACCTGCCTTATTGCAAGAATAGCCCTTATTGCAGAAAATATAGCATAATAAGACCTCCCAACGGAATCCTTATATAACCCGGCTTCCATAAGAAGTTTTGCCGATGTAAGCTTTTCCTTAGCAGAAGATAAACGATATTTAATCAAATCATCCAATCTTTTTGCCCTCCTTCGCAATGTTACGATAATATGGAAGTGTCTGCTTATACTTCATAAATTCATCATATGGAATAACCATGGGAGAAATTATTATATCGTTATCTAAACTCAGTTCTGCGGAAACATTCCTTACGTCCTTTAATTTATTCTGTAAATCTAAACGCGATCCATAAACTACTGCAACTAAATCAATATCTGAATCTTCCGAAAAATCACCTCTTGCATAAGAACCATATAAAACAATCTCCACAATATCTTCGCCATATACAACCCTATAACAGTCTACCATTTCCTTGATAATTTTATTAAATTGCATTTCTGTACACATCTATATCACCTCACCACGATAATATTTTGGTAATATTTTATCATATATTACCGTATAACAAAAACAGTTTATATTAGCGTTTATGTTGTGTTCAAGGCTTTTTATTCTGTCTTTACAATTTAAAGCGGTAGCCTACACCCCAGATTGTCTCAATATACTGAGGCTTGGAAGTGTCGTTTTCAATCTTTTCACGAATCTTCTTAATATGCACGGTTACGGTCGCAATATCTCCAATGGAATCCATATCCCAGATTTCACGGAACAGCTCTTCCTTAGTAAATACATGGTTTGGATTCTCTGCAAGGAATGTAAGTAAATCAAATTCCTTTGTTGTAAAAGTCTTTTCTACACCGTCGATAAAGACTCTTCTTGCGGTCTTATCAATACGGATACCACGAATCTCAACGGTGTCATTTTCCTTCGTATGCGTTCCTACCAGTCTTGTATAACGTGCCATATGTGCCTTTACACGTGCTACAAGCTCACTTGGACTGAATGGCTTTGTCAGATAATCATCTGCACCAAGTCCAAGACCTCTGATTTTATCAATATCATCCTTCTTCGCAGATACCATAAGAATCGGAACATTCTTATCCTCACGGATACGCTTGCAGATTTCAAATCCATCAATTCCAGGAAGCATCAAGTCAAGAATAATCAGGTCAAATTCCTCGGAAAGTGCTGTTGCAAGCCCGGTATCACCGCTATTCTCAATGACAACCTCGAAATCATTCAACTCTAAATAATCCTTCTCTAAATCTGCAATTGCTTCTTCATCTTCAATAATCAATATTCTGCTCATCGTTATTTTCCCTCTCTTTTCTTGTCTTAATACTTCTTAATACCTTTTTCGCACTGTTAGATATTTACATATCAACCGTAACCTCGTCTCTGTTTTCGGTATATTTTCTTATTACAAAATGCATACAGGTTCCTTCACCTTCTTTGCTGGTGGCCCACACATATCCGCCATGATCTTCAATAATCTTCTTTACAATACTAAGTCCGATACCACTGCCGCCCTGCATGGAGTTTCTGGAAGAATCCGTACGATAAAATCGTTCAAAAATATTACCGATATCCTTAGCCGGAATTCCCTTTCCATCATCCTCAATTTCAATTCTTACGGATTCACCCTCATCCAAAATACGAATATCAATGACACCCTTATCATGTCCCATATATTTTACGCTGTTACTGATGATGTTGTTAATGACCTTTTTAAGCTGTTCTGGATCTGCAACAATGGACGTATCTGCGGGTGCCAGATTCGTATAATTGAGTGTAATATTCTTGGAGTCAAGGTCAAGACCAACCTCTTCCACACAATCCTCAAAATAATCTGCGATATTAATTACATGAAAATGATACGGAATCTTGTTCGAATCAATGCCGGAATAAGTAGTCAGCTCATTAATGAGCCTGTCCATGTCATTTGCCTTATTATAGATGGTCTTAATATACTTATCTATCTTCTCCGGCGTGTCTGCAACACCATCCATAATACCCTCCACATAGCCTTTAATCGAGGTAATTGGCGTTTTCAAATCATGGGATATGTTACTTACAAGCTCTTTACTCTTTTTCTCATTTTGTGCCTTTTCTTCCGCATTTTCTTTCAATTGCAGACGCATCTGTTCGTAATTATCATAAAGAACGCCGATATCGCCTGTCTGAACCTTCTCCAGACGATAATCAAAATTGCCCTCTGCAATCTGTTTCATGGCAATGCTAAGTTCCTTAATTGGCTTATAGATGTCTCTATTCACCCAT
This sequence comes from uncultured Roseburia sp., assembly GCA_964445375.1. Lineage (GTDB taxonomy): Bacteria > Bacillota > Clostridia > Lachnospirales > Lachnospiraceae > COE1. The sequence goes on along the minus strand of CAYUKO010000047.1, from coordinate 1,193 downwards.
ATCGTAATTAATGTACTGGTAAGAATCAGAATAATAATCACAGCCCATGTCAGATTCCCCATAAACCGCTTGCTGATCAAGGCACCAATCATCATATCTTCTTTCGTTAATTCGGTAAGGACATCAACCTCTTCATGAATACTGATTCCAAAAAATGCCACCGCCATAAACAACAAAGGAACAAATATAATCGTAAAAAATAAAATCATCATTTTTGTCTTCAGTTTCATGGTATTGCATCCTTTCCTGCTCTATATTCGTACTTTATATGCTGAAATAAGTATACCATATAATCCCTCGAAATATAGCCGTTTTGCGGTTTCTTAATCAATTTTTTATGGATTCTGTAAAAGTTTTTTATTTTTAGGTATTGCAATTTTGAAATAATCTGTATATAATAACAGTAATCATTACTGATTTAGTTCTAAAAACTACGGAGGTCAAATATGATTATGAAGTATAGCCGTCAAAGAGCGGCAATCCTGTCTTTTCTTCAAACAAGAAAGGATCATCCTACTGCAGAGGTTGTTTACTCTCATGTGAAGGAAGAGTACCCAAACATAAGTCTTGGTACGGTCTACCGTAACCTGACACAATTAGCCGATAATGGCATGATTTTGAGGCTTTCCTTTGGTGAGCTTGGTATCGATCATTTCGATGCTGACACATCACCGCATCATCATTTTATATGCTCTGCATGCAACAGTGTGATTGATCTGGAATTAAGAGAGATGCCTTTTATTGATGAGGAAGCCGGTAAGAACTTTGACGGTATGATTCAGGGACACAATATCTATTTCTACGGATTATGCAAGTGCTGTCTGGAGAAAAAGTCCCATGATACGAAAGAAACAAATTAACAAAAAGCTTGTGTGATATGAATTTATTTAGGAGGAAAAGAATATGAAGTATGTATGTAGTGTATGTGGTTATGTTCACGAAGGAGATCAGGCACCAGAAAAGTGCCCACAGTGTGGAGTTCCAGCAGAAAAGTTTGTTGCTCAGAGTGCAGAAAGAACTTGGGCCGCTGAACATGTTGTTGGCGTAGCTAAGGGTGTCAGCGAAGATATCTTAGAAGATTTAAGAGCAAATTACATGGGAGAATGTACAGAAGTTGGTATGTACCTTGCAATGGCAAGAGTTGCACATAGAGAAGGCTATCCTGAAATCGGTCTTTACTGGGAAAAGGCTGC
>CAYUKO010000046.1:0-24878 GCA_964445375.1 uncultured Roseburia sp. | reverse complement strand
GTGCATAAGAAATTACAGGAATTCCAAGATGCTCAGAAATCTGAGGGTAGGTCCTCAGATTTCTGAGCATCTTGGAATTCCTGTAATTTCTTATGCACAGAAGATTGAAGTTGAAGGAAACAGCGTAATCGTTGAGCGTCAGTATGATGATAGATATCATGTAGTAAAGGCTCAGATGCCATGTCTTATTACAGCACTTGCTGAATTAAACGAGGCACGTTACATGACTCCAGGCGGAATCTTTGATGCATACAAGGCAGACATCACTGTTTGGGGAAGAGCTGACTTAAAGGATGTTGAAGATTCTAACCTTGGTTTAAAGGGTTCACCTACTCAGATTGCAAGAGCTTCTGATAAGGTAAGAAAAGGACAGGGTGAGAAGGTTACTCTTGATCCTACAGAAGCAGTTGATTATATCATGGGCAAATTAAAAGAGAAGCATGTCATCTAATTGAACCTGATAATAAAGTAAGGTAACATAGTGGAGGTTAATCATGAATTTAGAAGAATATAAAGGCGTATATGTCTTCGCACAGCAGGTTGATAATGTAATCAGCGGTATTGCATTAGAATTAATCGGCAAAGGTAAAGAGCTTGCGAAGGATTTAGGAACAGAAGTAACAGCAGTATTAGTTGGTAGCGATGTAAAGGGTCTTGCAGATGAACTTGCAGAGTATGGTGCTGACAAGGTTATCGTTGTAGATGATCCAGAATTAAAGGAATACAGAACAGAGCCATATGCACATGCATTAGCATCTGTTATCAATGAGTTTAAGCCAGATGTTTTCTTAGTAGGTGCTACAGCTATCGGTCGTGACCTTGGCCCTAGAGTATCTGCAAGAGTTCATACAGGTTTAACAGCAGACTGTACACAGCTTGAAATTGGTGATTTCCCAATCAATCCAATGCCAGGTAAGGAACAGAAGCATAACCAGTTATTAATGACACGTCCAGCTTTCGGTGGAAATACAATCGCAACAATCGCTTGTCCAGAGTTCCGTCCTCAGATGGCAACTGTTCGTCCAGGTGTTATGCAGAAGGCTCCTAAGCAGGCTGGTGCTAAGGCAACTGTGATCGAGTTCAATCCTGGATTTACACCAGACAACAAGTATGTTGAAATCTTAAAGGTTGTTAAGTCTGTAGCTGAAACAGTAGATATTATGGATGCTAAGATTCTTGTATCCGGTGGTCGTGGAGTTGGTAGCGCAGAGAACTTCAAGATGTTAGAAGAACTTGCTGAAGTACTTGGTGGTACAGTAAGCTGTTCACGTGCCGTTGTAGATGCAGGTTGGATGGGCAAAGATTATCAGGTAGGTCAGACAGGTAAGACTGTACGTCCTAACGTATACTTTGCAATCGGTATCTCTGGTGCTATTCAGCACGTTGCTGGTATGGAAGAGTCTGATATCATTGTTGCAATCAACAAGGATGAGACAGCTCCTATCTTCGATGTAGCTGATTACGGTATCGTAGGAGACTTAAATAAGATTGTACCTATGCTGACAGAGCAGTTAAAGGCTGAGATGGCTGCAAAGGCTAACTAATTTTGATATAATGTAAGCGCGGAGTGAGAGAGGTTGATGATAATTCATCAACCTTTCTTTTTGTTTGCTAATGTGAACATAGAAGCAGAGTTTAGTAATATTAAAAAAATAGTTTAGAAAAAGTGTAAAAAACTATTGCATTTAATATAATGTTACCGTATAATAAAACGCGTTGGAAGCCATTGGAAAATGGGAAAACTAAGGCGGTTAGAGCCGTATTGATCACTTGTGAAAATCAATAAGAGTAGTAAAAGTAAACTTTTTTGCTATATAGACTCTAATCATCCTGTAACAAAAGCATAGAATAGATTCTGTGCATAAAGAAGGAAATTCAGGCAAGTGAGTATTTTAACCAATATTTACTTGCTTTTTTATATTATAACACTTTACTACGTTATCTCGGAAAAGAAAGGTTGTATTTGCTATGGAAGGGAAATTGAAACTCTATGGATTTAATAACTTAACAAAGTCATTAAGCTTTAATATCTATGATGTCTGCTATGCCAAGAGTGCAAGAGAACAGAAGGATTATATTGCTTATATTGATGAACAATATAATTCAGAACGTTTGACGAAGATTCTGTTCCATGTAACAGAGATGATAGGTGCACATGTATTAAATGTATCCAAGCAGGATTATGAACCTCAGGGAGCAAGTGTTACCTTTTTAATTGCGGAGGACAATATGATTCCGTCAGGGCAGAGTAGTGCGGCAAGTGCGGCACTTGCATTTGAAGATACACTTTCCATGACGAATCATAATGATGAGATAGTAGCTCATTTGGATAAGAGTCATATTACAGTACATACCTATCCTGAATATCATCCAGAGACGAATATTGCAACCTTCCGTGTAGATATTGATGTGGCAACCTGTGGTGAGATTACACCGCTTAGTACATTGGATTATCTGATTGGTAGCTTTGATTCAGATATTATTACCATGGATTATCGTGTGCGTGGCTTTACCAGAAATGTAGAAGGTAAGAAAGTTTTTATGGATCATCATATGACATCCATACAGGACTATATTGATAAGACGACACTAGATCGTTATGATTCTGTGGATATCAATATGTATCAGGCTAATATCTTCCATACGAAGATGCTGATCAAAGAACTTGATTTACAGAATTATTTATTTAATTCAGATATCTATGAGATTCCGCCGAAGGAAAGACTTCAGATAAGCAATAATCTGAGACAGGAAATGATAGAGATTTTCAGCGGAGTAAATATTTATTAAGGAAAGAAGGAATCTCCCTTTTGTATACACTAGGAAAAAGAAAGAGCGATTGTTTCTTGGAGGGCGAGTATGAGTAAATTAGACCAGACACGGGCACCGATTTTAGAAGCGTTAGAAGAAATGAAGAATGCGCGTCTTGTGCCATTTGATGTACCCGGTCATAAAAGAGGAAAGGGTAATCCTGATTTGACAGCGTTTTTGGGAGAGAAATGCCTGTCGGTAGATGTAAATTCTATGAAGCTGTTGGATAATCTATGTCATCCAGTATCGGTTATCAAGGAAGCAGAGGAACTAGCGGCAGATGCTTTTGGTGCGGCGCATGCCTTTTTTATGGTAGGAGGAACGACCTCAGCAGTACAGAGCATGGTTTTATCCGTTTGTAAACGTGGAGAGAAGATTATTCTTCCAAGAAATGTACATAGAAGCGTCATTAATATCATGATTTTATGTGGGGCAGTTCCAGTTTATGTAAACCCGGACATGAATCATGAGCTTGGAATCGCACTTGGAATGCGCTTGTCAGAAGTAGAGAAGGCAATCAAAGAGAATCCAGATGCCAAGGCAATTCTTGTAAATAATCCAACCTATTATGGTATTTGTTCGAATCTTAAGGGAATTACAGACCTTGCGCACAAGCATGGCATGAAGATGTTAGTGGATGAGGCGCATGGTACACAGCTTTATTTTGGCAAAGGCTTGCCAATGACTGCCATGGAAGCGGGAGCTGATATGGCGGCAGTCAGTATGCATAAATCTGGAGGGTCGCTGACGCAATCGTCATTTTTGTTAACAGGACCGAGTATGAATCCGGGCTATGTCAGACAGATTATTAATCTTACACAGACAACAAGTGGTTCGTATCTGTTGATGTCAAGCCTTGATATTTCCAGAAGAACACTGGCACTTCGCGGAGAAGAAATCTTTGATAAGGTAATGGATATGGTGGAGTATGCTAGAAATGAGATTAACCAGATTGGTGATTATTACGCATATTCCAAGGAATTGATCAATGGCGATTCCATTTATGATTTTGACGTAACAAAGTTAATTGTAAATACCCTGCCCATTGGTCTTGCAGGAATCGAGGTTTATGATTTGTTGCGGGATGAGTATGATATCCAGACAGAATTTGGCGATATTGGAAATTGCCTTGCGTATGTATCGGTTGGTGACAGACCAAGAGATATCGAGCGGCTTGTCAGTGCACTTGCAGAAATCAGGCGTCTGTATAAGAAGGATAGGACAGGTCTTATGACAGCAGAATATATCAATCCCAAGGTAATCTATTCACCACAGGACGCCTTTTACAGTGAGAAGCAGTCCTTGCCATTAAAGGAGTGTAAGGACATGGTCTGTGCAGAATTTGTTATGTGTTATCCGCCAGGAATACCGATTCTTGCCCCAGGAGAATTAATTACACAGGAAATCTTGGACTATATTGTATATGCCAAGGAGAAGGGATGTTCGCTGACAGGCCCTGAGGATATGGAGATTAACTGTTTAAATGTTATGAAAGGTATCCGTTCGGCATCAACAATTTCGAATATAACAGGCAATGAAAGGAGCTAAATCATGGAACTTTGGTTTACAGAGAAGCATACAGAGCATGTAAAGCTCTCTATTCAGGTAGATAGGCAACTTTATTCCAGTCAGTCAGAATTTCAGAGAATTGATATTTTTGAATCACCTGAATTTGGAAGATTTCTTACCTTGGATGGTTATATGATGCTGACCGAAAAAGATGAATTTATCTATCATGAAATGATGGTACATGTACCCATGGCAGTGCACCCGAATGTAAAGAAGGTACTTGTTATTGGTGGTGGCGATGGTGGAACCGTAAGAGAACTGACTCGTTATCCATTTATAGAAGAAATTGATCTGGTAGAAATCGATGAAGAAGTGGTAGATGCATGTATCAAGTACTTACCACAGACAGCATGTGGTTTTCAAGACAAAAGAGTGAAATGTTACTATGATGATGGCTTAAAATTCGTGCGTAAATATGAGAATACTTATGATTTGATTCTGGTAGATTCTACCGACCCGTTTGGTCCGGGAGAAGGATTATTTACCAAGGAATTCTATGGAAACTGCTATAAGGCATTAAAAGAAGACGGCATCATGGTAAATCAACATGAGAGTCCGTTTTATAAGGAAGATGCATATGCGATGCAGAGAGCGCACAAGAGAATTGTGGAGTCCTTCCCGATTAGTAAGGTGTATCAGGCTCATATCCCGACCTACCCGTCAGGACACTGGTTATTTGGATTTGCATCCAAGAAGTATCATCCAATCAATGACCAGCGTGCCGAGGAATGGAAGAAGCTGAACCTTAAGACAAAATATTATAATGAGCAGCTTCACAAAGGAGCGTTTGCATTACCAAATTACGTGGAGGAAATGTTAGAACATGTGGAATAGAAATGTAGAGACCTTTCTAGGTTGTGATAAAGAATTTGATGAGGCAAGAATTGTTCTGTTTGGAGCACCCTTTGACTCAACAACGTCCTATAGACCGGGAACACGATTTGCAAGCAGAACCATGCGTGCAGAGTCCTATGGTTTAGAAACATATAGCCCTTATCAGGACTTGGATTTAGAAGATGCTGCTGTATTTGATGGTGGTGATCTGGAGCTGTGCTTTGGTGATACCAATATGGCATTACAGGATATTACAGACTGTACGGAGCGAATTGTAAGCGCAGGAAAGATACCGCTTATGATTGGTGGAGAGCATCTTGTGACATTAGGTGCGGTTCGAAGTATAGCGGCACATTATCCTGATTTACATGTGATTCATTTTGATGCACATGCAGACTTAAGAGATGATTATCTGGGAGCAAAGCTTTCCCATGCAACAGTGCTTCACAGAGTATGGGATATTGTAGGTGATGATAGAATCTATCAATTTGGAATCCGTAGTGGTGAACGTGCAGAATTTCGCTGGGGAAGTGAACATGTACATACGCAGAAGTTTAATTTTGATGGATTAGAGGAAGTAATCAAGAAGCTTAAGGGTAAGCCTGTTTATTTTACGCTTGATTTGGATGTGCTTGATCCATCAGTATTTCCAGGGACAGGAACACCAGAAGCAGGTGGTGTGACCTTTGTACAGCTTTTAGAAGCGATTTTAAAGGTTGGAGAATTGAACATCGTAGGTTGTGATATCAACGAGCTGTCGCCGTTATTAGATGCCAGCGGAGCGTCAACTGCAGTAGCTTTGAAGGTATTGCGAGAGCTTTTATTAAAGCTTGAAGAGCGTCATATCAGATAAAATAGTTTTATAGACATAAGGAGGACATAGAGAATGGGAAGAGTGTTAATTATCGGTTGTGGTGGGGTTGCAAGTGTAGCAATTCATAAATGCTGTCAGAACAGTGAAGTATTTGAGGAGATTATGATTGCAAGCAGAACCAAGTCAAAGTGCGATGCTTTAAAGGAAAAGCTTGCAGGAGGAAAGACTAAGATTGAAACGGCACAGGTTGATGCAGATAACGTAGATGAAGTAATTGCATTGATTAAGAGCTATAAACCTGATCTGGTTATGAATATTGCACTCCCATATCAGGATTTAACGATTATGGATGCATGTCTTGCTTGTAGCGTAAACTATATGGATACCGCCAATTATGAGCCGGAAGATATTGAAGAGCCACAGTGGAAGGCAGCTTACGAGAAGAGATGTAAGGAAGAAGGCTTCTCTGCATACTTTGATTATTCTTATCAGTGGGCATATAAGAAGAAATTTGAAGAAGCAGGCTTAACGGCACTTCTTGGTTCTGGTTTTGATCCAGGTGTAACACAGGCATATTGTGCCTATGCATTAAAGCATGAGTTTGATGAAATCGAAACCATTGACATCTTAGATTGTAACGGTGGAGACCATGGATATCCATTTGCAACCAATTTTAATCCGGAGATTAACTTAAGAGAAGTTTCAGCTCCGGGAAGCTATTGGGAGAATGGTCATTGGGTAGAGGTTCCGGCGATGAGCATTAAGAGAGAATATAACTTTGAACAGGTAGGACAGAAGGATATGTATCTTCTTCACCATGAGGAAATCGAGTCTCTTGCAAAGAACATTCCAGGCGTAAAGAGAATCCGTTTCTTTATGACCTTTGGACAAAGCTACTTAGACCACATGAGATGTTTAGAGAACGTAGGAATGCTCTCTACGACACCGATTAATTATGAAGGAAAAGAAATCGTTCCAATCCAGTTCTTAAAGGCATTATTACCAGATCCGGCAAGCCTTGGACCTCGTACAAAAGGAAAGACCAACATTGGCTGTATTTTCACAGGTAAGAAAGATGGAAAGGAAAAGACCTATTACCTTTATAATGTATGTGACCATCAGGAATGTTATCAAGAAGTTGGTTCACAGGCAATTTCCTATACAACGGGAGTTCCTGCTATGATTGGTGCCATGATGTTACTTACAGGGGCATGGAACAAGCCAGGTGTATATACCGTAGAAGAGTTTGATCCAGACCCATATATGGAGGCATTAAATAAGTGGGGGTTGCCATGGCAGGAAAGTCATGAACCTGTTTTAGTTGATTAAGTTTGTAACTACTGCGTTGTCGGCGCTTGACGTAGGTTCGCTACGTCGGCGCTTCGACGCCTTGTATTTGCAAACTTACTCTGCCTAAAACCTGAAATGATTTACATGAGAGGAAAATATGAAGAAACCTAGTATATATAAAGATGTAACGACCCCATGCTATATTGTGGACGAAGCCTTATTAAGGAAGAACTTGGAAATTCTTCGTCATGTCTGTGATGAGACGGGGTGTAAGATTTTGCTGGCGCAGAAGGCATTTTCCATGTATTATTTCTATCCATTGATTGGAAAGTACTTGGATGGAGCGACAGCAAGCGGTTTATATGAAGCAAAGCTTGCTGCCGAAGAGCTTTGTAAGGAAGAGATAGAAGATATCAGCGGAAGGAAGAAGAGATGTGAGAATCACATCTTTTCACCTGCTTATCCAGAGAAGGATATGGACGAGATTCTTTCTATCTGTGACCATCTGGTATTTAACTCTTTTGCACAGTGGGAGAAGTATAAGGACAGGGCGCTCGTAGCGGGAAAAGAATGTGGACTTCGTATCAATCCTGAGTGCTCTACACAGGATCATGCAATTTATGATCCGTGTTCTGCGGGTTCGCGGCTTGGTGTAACACTTGCAAATTTTAAACCAGAGCAGCTTGAGGGCTTATCAGGATTGCATTTTCATTGCCTTTGTGAGCAGAATGTAGATGCTCTGGAAGCGACTTTAGAAGCTGTAGAGGAGAAGTTTGGGACTTATCTACATCAGATGAAGTGGCTGAACTTTGGCGGTGGACATCATATCACAAGAGATGATTATGATGTGGATAAATTAATTAAAATCATTAAGAGAATACAAGACACCTATCAGGTGCAGGTTTACTTAGAGCCAGGGGAAGCGGTAGCATTAAATGCAGGCTTTTTAGTAACAACTGTGGAAGAAATTGTTGACAATGGAAAGCAGATTGCGATTCTTGATACCTCTGCGGCATGTCACATGCCCGATGTAATCGAGATGCCTTATCGTCCACCATTAATTGATTCGGGAGAGGCAGGAGAAAAGCCATATACTTATATACTTGGTGGGCCGACCTGTCTTGCAGGAGATGTCATTGGTGAGTATTCCTTTGATGAACCGCTAAAGGTAGGAGACAGGCTTGTCTTTGGTGATATGGCAATCTATTCCATGGTAAAGAACAATACCTTTAATGGTATGGCATTACCGGATATTGTTGCATTGCATGAGGACGGAAGCTATCGTATTGTAAAGCACTTTGGATATGAGGACTTTAAGACAAGGCTTTAAATAAAGAGGGAAAAGCAATGAATATATTGGAGAACCGTAGCAATTATCGATTAGGTGGAAGAAGCAGCTGGCAAAATGGAGTTTTGTATCTTGCCTATTCGGCATCTTATCTTGAATTTTGTTGTGAAGGCTGTTGCAAAGTGACAGCACAGCTTCTTTCAGATGGAATACCGGAAGGGAAAGAATTTACAGCATGGGTAGCCGTTTTGGTTAATGATGAAGAACAGCCAAGTAAGCGTTTTGAAATACATAAAGGAAGTGACACATATGTCATATATGAAGGAGCGAAGTGCGAGCAGGTAAAGATTCGTCTTATGAAGTACTCAGAAGCTGCCTTTTCAACTTTAGGAATCGAAGCCGTTAATCTCGAAGGTGGAGAACTTTTACCACCACCACAGACACCGGATAAGCTTATTCAGTTTATTGGAGATTCCATTACTTGTGGATATGGTATCGAAGGTGTTGCAGAAGTAGATATGTTCAATACGACACAGGAGAATCCATGGAATGCTTATGCATGTCAGACTGCAAGACGATTGCATATGGATTTTGAACTGGTAAGCTGGAGTGGAAATGGCATTATCAGCCATTATGTAGATGAATCCATCAATGAGCCAAGACATGATGAATCATTGCTTCCAGAGTTATATCCATATAGTGACAGGGCACTGGAAGAAGTTCGTTTGGGAAAGGATAAAACAGAGCTTACCGTCTGGAAGAACGAGCAGGAGCCGGATGTTATTGTTGTGCATCTTGGAACCAATGATGGAAGCTATACGAGATTTATGGAAGAAAGAAATGCTGCATTTGTGGAGAGTTATGTTGCTTTCTTAAAGCAGATTCGAGCGCTTCATACAAAAGCTCCGATTATCTGTATGCTTGGTGTGATGCGTCAGGAATTAAATGACCAGGTGGCAAAAGCGGTGGCATTAACCAGACAACAAGGAGACAGTAACGTATATTTCTTTGAAGTGCCTCCTGCAAGAGAATGGGATGGAATGGCAACGGATTACCATCCAAGTTTTAGAACACATGAGAAAATGGCAGAATTGTTGACACAATATATACATTTTATTCTAGATTAATGAAAAAGCTTCCGTAGGGAATCATCAAATCCCTATGGAAGCTTTCTTTTGTTTATATATTCTTTATTTATTCATAAGAACTTCTTCAACCAGTTCTACTGTATCCGTGATGCAATCAGGGCAGGAACGTAATACCTTTCCTGTTTCAACACCCTTTAAATCCTTACAAAGAGTAGCACCATTTTTCTCAAGGAATTTCTGATGAATTTCCTTAGAAAGTGCATAGGTAGCAGCTTTGGTAGGTGGATTTTTGATAACACCAGAGCTGTTTACAAAGCCGGCAGCCATAGCAGCACCGGAGATAGCACCACAAGTGCCACCCATACAACCCATGCCAAGTCCAAAGCCTTCGCCTGCTTTGAATAGAATTTCTTCCGGAACACCCAGTTCTTCATGGAATGCACAGGCAACTGCCTGACAGCAGTTATAGCCTTTGTCATGATAAGCAATTGCAAGTTCTTTCTTTGTCATATGCATATCCTCTTAATCTTCCTAAGATGCAAGATTAATACTCACGAGCCTCTTCTTCGCCATTTAATACACGAAGTGCACCTTGTGCAAGAGCAAGAAGTTCGTCTTCGCCAGGATATACAACGAAGTCAGCAATCCATCCACACATCTTCTGTAAGGATTCTGTAGTAATCTTGTTGTATGCGATACCACCAGTAAGGATGATCTTATCAACCTTGCCTTCCAGAACACAAGCCATAGAACCGATATCCTTAGCAATCTGATAATAGAATGCATCTAATACCATCTTTGCTTCTGCATCGCCGGAATCAGCCTTCTGAACTACAGTACGTACATCGTTTGTACCAAGGTAAGCGTTGAATCCACCGTTACCTACTAACTTCTTATACACTTCCTGCTCAGTATATTCGCCAGAGAAGCACATCTTAACAAGTGCACCAACAGGAACGCCGCCGGCTCTTTCAGGAGAGAATGCACCATCACCGTCTAATGCGTTGAATACGTCAACAACCTTGCCATTTTTATGAGCACCAACGGATACGCCGCCACCCATATGAACAACGATTAAGTTTAAGTCTTCGTAGTTTGTACCGCTTTCCTTTGCATATCTCTTAGCAACTGCCTTCTGATTTAATGCATGGAATTTGCTGACTCTTGGAAGCTCAGGAACACCAGAGTATCTTGCAACTGGCTGTAATTCATCAACAACAACCGGGTCAACGATGAAGGATGGAACGCCTAATTCATCAGCGATTTCCTTTGCAAGAATACCGCCAAGGTTAGAAGCGTGCTGTCCCTGCTTACCGATACGAAGATCCTCTAATAAGTCTTCTGTTACACGATATGTACCACCAGGAATTGGCTTTAACATACCGCCACGTCCTACTACAACGTTAATCTCTTTAATATCGAAGTTCTTTTCCTTTAATACATCGATGATAACATTCTTTCTGAAATCTTTCTGCTCAAAGATAGAAGCGTACTGAGCGATTTCTTCTGTAGAATGTCTTAAGGTTTCTTCAAATAATAAGGTTTCATCTTCAAATACACCGATTTTGGTGGAAGTGGAGCCTGGATTGATAATCAATGACTTGTATGACATAGTTACATCCTCCTTAAAAATATATTTTATTTATTCTTTTTCATTTCTTCTGCTACAACAGCGGCAAGAGCGATAGAGTAAAGCTTTGTTTCACAAGTATCGGATCTGGATGTTAAGATAACAGGAGCTTCTGTACCTGTTAAGATATTTCCGTTCTTAACTTCGCACAGATGAGTTAATGTCTTGTATACTAAGTTTCCAGCATGAATATCCGGGAAAAGAAGAACATCTGCATCACCAGCAATCTTACGGTCGGTACCGCCCTTATGGCTTGCAGCTTCTTCATCGATAGCCATATCCATAGAAAGAGGTCCGTCAACGATACAACCTGTAATCTGACCTTCTTCGTTCATCTTGGTTAATTCAGCAGCATCTACGGTACAAGGCATCTTAGGATTTACAACTTCAACGGCTGCAAGAGGAGCAACCTTAGGATTTGCAATACCACATGCATGACAAACCTTTACGGTGTTGTCGATGATAGCAACCTTGTCCTCTAAAGTTGGGTATGTCATGAATGCAACGTCAGTTAAGAAGAGAAGACGATTCATGCCTTTTACTTCGAATACACATACATGGGATAATGGCTTACCGGTACGAAGACCAACTTCCTTATCAAGAACGCTCTTTAAGAAGTTCTTTGTATCAATAAGTCCCTTCATATACATATCAGCTTCGCCATTATGAACAAGACTTACAGCCTTTAATGCGGCAGCAACATCATCCGGCTCATTTACGATTTCAAAGCCGTCTAAGCTCATATTGATAGAAGCAGCAACTTCCTTAATCTTAGCTTCGTCACCAACTAAAATTGCATCAGCAATTCCCTGCTCCTTTGCAGCTAAAACAGCCTCTAATACAGGAGCATCCTGTGCTACAGCTACAGCAACCTTTTTCTTGCTGCAAGCAGATACCTTTTTAAGTAAATCATCAAAACCTTTACTCATTTGAACACCTCATTATTTTGTATTTAAAATTTTGTTATTACGTAACAAAGTAAATAACATTTCTGTTATTTACCCCACTTGTTAAAATAATAACACTTTGTAGATATAAGGTCAAGAAAAGTGGGAAAAATATCAAACGTGAAATGATGCAAAATGCATAAATTTTTTGTGACAAATGTGCCTTTAGAAATGCATACAAAATAGAAATTGTTGTGAAAATGAAACGGGTAAATTATAATAGTGCTGAAATAGAAAGATGGGAGAAAAACAATGCTAAAGGTTCTTTTAAACTGGTTTTATATTTTTCTGACAGCAGCAAGCCTTGGATATGGATTTTCATATTTTGTTAATAGAAAACTTCATTATAAAATAAAGCGGTTAAATAATATGGTTGCAATTGGTTTGGTGATAGCAACGGTATATGCACAGATTTTCAGCATATTTTATAAAGTAGGGCTTGTTGCCAATGCAGTTATGATATTGATCTGTGTGGGGATTGTGATTTCGTTAAGAAAGCAGCTGGGGGCAGAACTAAAGTTATGTGGAAAACGGATGAGATCAGGAAAAGGCATTATGGTGGTGGTGCTTGTTCTTATCTGGAGCTATTTTACATCAAGAGGAATTATTCATTACGATACCGACTTGTATCATGCGCAGAGTATTCGCTGGATAGAAGAGTATGGTGTGGTATTGGGACTTGGGAATTTACATGTGCGCTTTGCTTATAACAGTTCGGTTTTTGCCTTGTCAGCGTTATATAGTATGAAATTTCTTTTTGGACAATCGCTTCATACAATTAGTGGCTTTTTTGCACTGATTTTAAGTATGAGTGCATTGGATATTATGGGAAGCTGGAATAACAAGCGATTTCGGCTGTCTGATTTTGCAAGGATTGTAGCCATTTATTATCTGACTATGATTTGTGATGAAGTGGTTTCTCCTGCATCTGATTACGTTATTATGTGTACGATATTTTATCTTGTGATTCAGTGGCTGTCTCTTTTGGAGGCACCCAGGGAAGAACGGGAACAGATTGTTCCTTATGCGCTTTTATGTGTTGGTGGTGTCTTTGCGGTATCGTTAAAGTTAACGGCTGGACTGATTTTGATTCTGGTTATAAAGCCAGCATACATGTTGATTAAGAAAAAGCGTTGGAAAGAAATTGTCCTTTATATCAGTATGGGAATTGTAGTGATTGCGCCGTGGCTTGTTCGCACCGTTATCATTTCAGGGTATTTATTATATCCATTCCCTTCACTTGATTTATTTCATGTAGATTGGAAGATGAGTGCTAAGGCAGCGGCTCTTGATTCGGCGGAAATCAAGACCTGGGGAAGGGCAATTTATGATGCGTCGAAGGTGGATATGCCTATAAAAGAATGGTTTCCTAACTGGTTTGAGACAACTCTGTCAGGAACAGAAAAACTATTGATTCTTGCTGACATAGGTGCTCTTTTCGTGCTGGTAATGATGGCTTTTTGGGTGATTTGGAAGAGAAAAAAGGAACTTTTCGATTTCCTTCTGGTGATGGCAGCAGTAGCAAGTTCTTATGTGTTCTGGCAGGTAAGTGCGCCATTGATGCGTTACGGATATTCTCATGTATTACTTTTAGTGGTATTGCCAGCAGGATATTTTGTTTGTGAGTTTACGAAGAAAAGAGAGAAACTAAGCCTGCTTTTCTATTCGGTGGTTCTTTTTATCGGAGTAGCTAAATTGCTTCCAGTTTGTTCTTATGCGGCAAGTGTAGCCAATCAGCCGTATTACTGGAATCAAAAGGAATATGGAAACTATGAAAAGGTGTCCTATGAGATAAATGGAGAAAGTTTTTATTATCCGCAGGAGGGGGATCGGATTGGTTATGATGCGTTCCCTTCTTCCCCTGCAAAGGCAGATATTGAGTTTCGAGGAGAGAACATAGAGGATGGCTTTCGAAAAAAAGCGGGGTTGTAACCTCTAAAAGATTGAATTTATATGGTAAATCTGTTACAATATGATTTAGTTTTTTTAAGATATTATGTAACTGTCTGATTTTTATTATGGATACAGACAGAATGCTAGTTAATGATTGGAGCAGGAAATGAATATTATTAATAAAGTGTTTGGTACACATAGCGAACGTGAGTTAAGAAGAATTGAACCTATCGTAAAGAAAATCGAAAGTTACAGAGAGGCAATGGGACAGCTTTCTGATGAGGAACTTCGAGGAAAGACCGATGAATTTAAGGGACGTCTTGCCAATGGAGAAACATTGGATCAGCTTTTACCGGAAGCTTATGCAGTAGTAAGAGAAGCCGCAAAGAGAGTCATGAATCAGGAGCACTATCGTGTGCAGTTAATTGGTGGTGTTATTCTTCATCAGGGACGTATTGCAGAAATGAGAACTGGTGAAGGTAAGACGCAGACAGCTCTTTTACCTTCTTATCTGAATGCTTTGGAAGGAAAGGGTGTACATGTTGTAACTGTTAATGACTATCTGGCAAAGCGAGATGCTGACTGGATGGGGCAGGTACACAGATTCTTAGGACTTTCTGTTGGTGTTGTTTTGAACAATATGACACCTGAGGAGAGAAGAGAAGCATATAATTGTGATATTACCTATGTAACGAATAACGAACTTGGTTTTGATTATTTAAGAGATAACATGGTTATCTATAAGGAACAGCTTGTTTTAAGAGATTTGAACTTTGCATTAATCGATGAGGTTGACTCTGTATTGATTGATGAAGCAAGAACACCTTTGATTATTTCCGGACAGAGTGGTAAGTCAACAAAGCTTTATGAAGTATGTGATATTCTTGCAAGACAGATGAAGCGTGGTGATGATATCGAAGACATGTCCAAGATGGATATTATCATGGGTGTGGTTCAGGAAGAGAATGGCGATTTCGTTGTAAATGAGAAGGATAAAGTACTTAACCTTACGGCAGAAGGTGTTGCAAAGGTAGAGAAGTTCTTCCAGATTGAGAACCTTGCAGATCCTGAAAATCTGGAGATTCAGCACAATATTATTCTCGCGCTTCGTGCTCACAACTTAATGTTCCGTGATAAAGACTATGTTGTAAAAGACGATCAGGTTATGATCGTTGATGAATTCACTGGTCGTATTATGCCGGGACGCCGTTATTCCGATGGTCTGCATCAGGCAATTGAAGCAAAAGAGCATGTAAAGGTTAAGCGTGAAAGCAAGACTCTTGCAACCATTACATTCCAGAATTTCTTTAATAAATATACCAAGAAGGCAGGTATGACAGGTACTGCTCTTACAGAGGAAAAAGAATTCCGTGATATTTATGGAATGGACGTTGTGGAGGTTCCAACCAACCGTCCTGTAGCAAGAATCGATATGCAGGATAGCGTATATAAGACTAGAAAAGAAAAGCTCAAGGCAATTGTAGATTCCGTAGAAGCCGCTCATGAAAAAGGACAGCCGGTACTTGTTGGTACCATTACCATTGAAGCATCCGAAGAATTAAGTGGTATGCTTAAGAAGAGAGGTATTCAGCATAAGGTATTGAATGCGAAGTTCCATGAGCTGGAAGCGGAAATCGTAGCAGATGCAGGACAGCATGGTGCCGTAACGATTGCTACCAATATGGCAGGTCGTGGTACGGATATTAAGCTTGATGAACAGGCAAGAGAAGCAGGCGGTTTAATGATTATTGGTACAGAAAGACATGAGTCAAGACGTATTGATAACCAGTTAAGAGGTCGTGCTGGTCGTCAGGGAGACCCTGGTGCATCTAAGTTCTTTATCTCTTTGGAAGATGATTTGATGCGTTTGTTCGGTTCTGAGCGTTTGATTAGTATGTTCAATACACTTGGTATTCCGGAAGGTCAGGAAATCGAGCATAAGATGTTAACAAGTGCAATTGAAAATGCTCAGAAGAAGATAGAGAGCAATAACTATGGAATCAGAAAGAACCTGTTAGAGTACGATCAGGTTAATAATGAACAAAGAGAAATCATGTATGAAGAGCGTCGTCGTGTATTAAATGGCGAAAGCATGCGTGATGCCATTTATAAGATGATTACGGATTTGGTTGAAAGTGCGGTAGATACTGCAATCAATGATGATTTAGATCCAGAAGAATGGGATTTCAATGAATTAAATTCTCTTTTGTTACCAACCGTTCCAATTATGCCGGTTACTTTGAACCGAATTACTAAGAAGAGTAAGAATGGTTTGAAGCATCAGCTTAAGGAAGAGGCAGTTAAGCTTTATGAAAGCAAGGAAGCAGAATTCCCTGAACCAGAAGCAATCCGTGAGATTGAACGAGTAATTCTGTTAAAGGTAATTGACAGAAAGTGGATGGATCATATCGATGATATGGATCAGCTTCGTCAGGGTATTGGTTTACAGGCATACGCACAGAAGAATCCATTGGTTGAATATAAGATGAGCGGATATGATATGTTCGATGCCATGACAGCCAATATTAAAGAAGATACCGTAAGACTTCTGTTACACGTTAAGGTAGAGCAGAAGGTAGAAAGAGAAGAGGTTGCTAAGGTAACTGGTACGAATAAGGATGATTCTGCAAATGCTCCGATTGTTAAGAAGGAAGCAAAGGTATATCCAAATGATCCATGTCCATGTGGAAGCGGTAAGAAGTATAAGCAATGTTGCGGACGCAATTCGTAAGATAAGCTTAAGAGGGCGGGTAGGCTTAGCCTACTCGCCTATCATTATATAAAAATATAAAAGGTGGTGAACGCAATGGTAGAACTCGACCAGATGAAACAAGAGTTACAAACATACGAAAGTCCATTAGCGGAAGTGAGGGATTCACTTTGACCTTGTAAGTAAGGAAAAGAGAATCGAAGAATTAGAACGGGAAATGGAAGCGCCAGGTTTCTGGGATGATCCTGACCGCTCCAATCGCTTAATGAAAGAACTTAAGACTTTAAAAGGAACCGTAGAACAGGGTAACCATTTAAAGACACAATACGAAGATATTGAGACCTTAATTGAAATGGGATATGAAGCAGATGATCCGGATATGATTCCTGAAATCAGACAGGAGCTGGATGCCTTTATCGAAGAATTTGAGACTTTACGAATCAGTACTTTGTTATCTGAGGAATATGATAAGTGTAATGCCATTTTAAAACTGAATGCCGGAGCAGGCGGAACAGAAAGCTGTGATTGGGCAAACATGCTGTATCGAATGTATACAAGATGGGCAGAGAAGAAAGGCTTTTCACTGGAAGTGCTTGATTTCTTAGATGGAGATGAAGCAGGAATCAAATCCATTACCTTCCAGGTGAATGGTGAAAATGCTTACGGATACTTGAAATCTGAAAAAGGTGTACACAGACTGGTCAGAATATCACCATTTAATGCACAGGGAAAGCGCCAGACATCCTTTGTATCCTTGGATGTTATGCCTGATATTGAAGAAGACCTTGATGTAGATATCAATGAGGATGATTTAAGAATTGATACCTATCGAAGCAGTGGTGCGGGTGGACAGCATATCAATAAGACTTCTTCTGCAATTCGAATCACGCATATTCCAACAGGTATTGTAGTGCAGTGTCAGAATGAGCGTTCTCAGTTCCAGAATAAAGACAAAGCAATGCAGATGTTGAAGGCAAAGCTCTACCTTTTGAAAAAGGAAGCCAATGCAGAAAAGTTGTCTGATATTCGTGGTGAAGTCAAGGAAATCGGTTGGGGTAACCAGATACGTTCCTATGTTATGCAGCCGTATACCATGGTAAAGGATCATAGAACAGGCTGTGAATCCGGTAACGTGGATGCCGTTATGGATGGCGCACTGGACAGCTTCATTAATGCATATTTGAAATGGAAGAGTGTTGGCGGAAAGCCAGTAGAAGAAGTATAAAAAAAGAAAGACTCGCAAATGAGTCTTTCTTTTTTTATGATTGTTGCATCTGTCTGTTTCTGCAAGCCATAATATCCAGATAAAAGTTTGTACAGGTAACGTTCATATAAGGAATTGTCCATAGCAATGGAATTCCGCAGATAAATATACTAAGAAACATAATAGGCACGAAGCTAAGCTGCAACAGCAAATAACGGATACAGTTTCCTTTCATAATCTGAAAGCTTTTCTTGAATAACTCCATCACGGTCAGATTCGGAAAGTCCAGCATCAGATAAAACATCGGGAAAATGGCAAGTGTAACAAGCATATAAACGATAGTTCCGAGTAAAGAAGTTACACATAACAACAGTAAGGTATCATAGTCCATTAGATTTTCCGAGGTCCATGCAACAATAGAATATGGAATCATACAAATTTCATTAATAATCGCAAAAATGAATTGAATCTTGATTGCTTTGTCAGGGTTATGTTTAAAACCATAGAACAAATCAGAAATCTGGCAAGGCATGTTGCAGGCTGCGTGTAGATAAAGCAGGCATGCCCCCATTTTCAATACTCCCGCAAACAATTGAATAATAAAAGTTATAATGTAATAAAGAGTGTTGCTAATGATATCTGTTCTAGGGAAGAGTACCATTCCAATCGAAGATGCAAAAACGATAATGAAATATTCCAGTAAAAGAGCCCCGACTAAGACAGCGAGCTTCCCATTCATCTGATAACGGGCAAGTGATTTTAGTTCTGCAAAAGATTTGTATGTTGGCATAAATTTTCTCACTTTCATAACAAAAACTACAATAAAAAATACTTAAATAGTTTAACACTTTTGCACAGATAAGACAATTCTTTCTTGAATGACTGGAATGGATTTGGTAAAATCAAAAGGATTGGAACAAAAGGAAGAAAGGACATGAGTGATGGATATCATACAAAAACTGACGGAAGAATTAAAGGTAGAAAAATGGCAGGTAGAAGCTGCTATAAAATTAATAGATGAAGGCAATACCATTCCATTCATCTCCAGATATCGTAAAGAGGCAACAGGCTCTTTAAATGACGAGGTTTTAAGAAACCTTCATGAGAGATTGACATATCTTCGCAATCTGGAAGATAAGAAGGAACAGGTATTAAAGAGTATTGAAGAGCAGGGTAAACTGACGGATGATTTAAAGGCAAAGATTGTAGCTGCTGAGACTATGGTCGTTGTGGAAGACTTATATCGTCCATACAGACCAAAGAGAAAGACAAGAGCAAGTGTGGCAAAGGAAAAAGGCTTAGATGGACTTGCTGAGATTATCCTTGCGCAGGAAACAACAAAGCCTTTAATAGAAGAAGCAGAAAGCTTTGTTAATGAAGAAAAAGAAGTAAAGAATGTTAAGGAAGCTTTACAGGGTGCTATGGATATCATTGCGGAAATGATTTCCGACAATGCAGATTACAGAGCTTACATCCGTGAAGCAACTTTTGAGGAAGGAATGCTTGTCAGTCAGGCAAAGGATGAAAAGGCAGAAAGCGTATATGAGATGTATTATGCTTATGAAGAGCCTGTCAGCAAGGTTGCAGGCCACAGAGTTCTTGCCATTAACCGTGGTGAGAATGAGAAGATTCTTACCGTTAAGATTGCGGCTCCAGAAGAAAGAATCTTACGTTTTCTTGAGAAGAAGGTTATCACAAGTGAGAACGAGAATACCACTCCGGCATTGCAGACAACCATTCAGGACAGCTATCAGCGTCTGATTGCCCCTGCCATTGAGCGAGAAATCAGAAATGAATTAACCGAGAAGGCAGAGGATGGAGCCATTACCGTATTTGGTAAGAACTTAGAGCAGCTCCTGATGCAGCCACCAATTGCAGGAAAGGTTGTTTTAGGCTGGGACCCTGCATTCAGAACAGGCTGTAAGCTTGCGGTTGTTGATGAAACAGGAAAGGTACTTGATACCAAGGTAATCTACCCAACTGCACCACAGAACAAGGTAGAAGAGGCAAAGGCAGAGTTAAAGAAGCTCATTAAAAAGTATAACATCAGCCTGATTTCCGTAGGTAATGGTACAGCTTCCAGAGAATCTGAGCAGGTAATCGTAGAATTAATCAAAGAATTGGATACTCCAGTTCAATATATCATTGTAAATGAAGCAGGAGCCTCTGTTTATTCGGCAAGTAAGCTTGCAACCGAAGAATTCCCGAACTTTGATGTAGGACAGAGAAGTGCCGCTTCTATTGCAAGAAGATTACAGGACCCGTTAGCAGAGCTTGTTAAGATTGATCCCAAGTCTATCGGTGTAGGACAGTATCAGCATGATATGAACCAGAAGAAGCTTGGAGAAGCGTTAAATGGCGTGGTAGAAGATTCCGTAAATAAGGTTGGTGTAGATTTGAATACAGCATCTGCATCCCTCTTAGAATATATTTCCGGTATCAGCAAGGTAATTGCCAAGAATATCGTAGATTATCGTGAGACAAACGGTCGTTTTACCAATCGTAAGCAGCTGTTAAAGGTAGCAAAGCTTGGACCAAAGGCATTTGAGCAGTGTGCAGGTTTCATGCGTATCTTAGATGGTGATAATCCACTGGATGCAACCAGCGTACATCCGGAATCCTATGCGGCAGCAGAAAAGCTTTTAGAGAAGTTAAATCTTACGATGGATGACTTAAAAGAAATCCAGAAGAAGGCAGCAGAGCAGAAGAGCAAGCCTGCACAGAAGCAAAAGCCTGCAAAGCAGAATAATAAAAAGAACAAAATAGTAATCCGTAACACCAATACTGCAATGGGTAAGGCTCTGGCAGCAGCTATGGGCGGCATGGAATTACAGCAGGAAAGCACGAATACCGCAACAGCAACTATCGAAAAGGAAAATGTTGTAGCAGGTGGACTTGAGAAAAAAGTAAAAGATAAGAAGCAGCTTGCAGAAGAACTTGGAATCGGCGAAATTACCCTAACAGATATCTTAAAAGAGCTTGAAAAACCAGCACGTGACCCTCGTGAGGACATGCCAGCTCCAATTTTAAGAAGCGATGTCTTGGACATGAAGGACTTAAAACCAGGCATGGTATTAAAGGGAACCGTTAGAAATGTCATTGACTTTGGTGTATTCGTAGACATCGGCGTACATCAGGATGGACTTGTTCACATTTCCCAGATTACAGAGAAATTCATCAAACATCCATTAGAAGCAGTCAGTGTTGGTGATATTGTAGACGTGAAAGTTCTGGATGTAGACTTAGCAAAGAAGAGAATTTCATTAACCATGAGATTGGATAAGAAATAAAGATTTATGGAGGCATCCGAAAGGGTGCCTCTTTGCATGATATAAGGAGTGTTTTATTCACAATGAATGAGATAGAATGGGATAAAAAGCTAAAGATTCATACCATAGGAAGAGATGATTTTGGAGCAGATGAATATCATTTTCCATATGAGCCAACACCATATTCCGTACTGACACGATTGGCAGAGAGTGGCTATATAGATTCCAGAAACATCTTAGTAGACTATGGTTGTGGAAAGGGAAGAGTAGGCTTTTTTATCAATTATGCAACAGGCTGTTCTACTATAGGGATCGAATATGACAAAAGAATCTGTGAATCCGCATGGCAGAATCAAAAGACATACACCAAAAAGAAAAATACAGAAATCTTGTGTATCAGTGCAGAAGAATATCAGATTCAAGATGCAGACTGTTTTTATTTCTTCAATCCGTTTTCTGTAGAGATATTAAGGTCTGTCATCGGGCAGATTATGAATTCTTATTATGAGAAGCCACGACAGATGAAGTTGTTCTTCTATTATCCAAATGAGGAGTATGTATCTTATTTGATGAGCGCAAGTGAACTGAGTTATATAGGTGAGATAGAGTGTCAGGATTTGTTTGAAGGGAACAATAAGCGAGAAAGAATCATGGTCTTTGAGGTATGTTTTGGGTAAATAAGAAGCTCATAGCAAGTTACAATTGAAAAGAATAAAAAATTAAGGTATTATGAAAATAGTAGCAGAGACGTGAATAATTTGTCGATTAGTGAAGATACTGATGGAGAGAAAGGACTGATTTTGATGGCTGTTGCAGTAAGAGAAGATTATCAGAAAGCTTTGGAAGAACAGAAAAAAGAAGTTCGTAGTCTTGTATTGGAAGGTTTAGAGCAGATTAAGCAAGGTAAGACAAAGGATTTTAATGCTGTATGTGATAGATTGGAGAAAAAATATACAGTATGAGAAAATATAGAATAGAAATCACTGACTTAGCAGAAATGGATTTGGAGAATATAGGTGATTATATTGCCGTTGAATTGAAAAATCCAACGGTAGCATACAATACAGTACATGGCATAAGAAATCAAATGAATTCATTAGTGAGTTTTCCGGAACGTAATGAATTAGATGAGGATGAGATACTTGCGGAATTAGGTATCCGAAAAGAATATTATAAAAATTATAAGATTTATTATATCATCGATGAGGATACCATTTACATAATTAGAATATTGCATATGCTGGTAGACAGCCGAGCGTGGTTGTACCGGACATTTGGGGTATAGTAAGGTGGCAAAGGAGTGTAATGCAGTTCTTTGCCTTTCTTTTTATATAATTATATAAATATTTGGGTTAGTAAAGAGCAGTTAAAAAATAAGTGTAAATTAGTTTGACAAAGGAGATAGTGTTATGGTTGATGTAATAAAATATGAGAAAATATATCAAGAGATATTAACGTTGCAGCCGGATGATACATTGCAATTGATGTTAGAAGCAAAGACAGAGGATGAAATAGAATTTTACGAAATAGTTGGAAATTTCCTGTTACAGAGGAAACAAAGAGAGGTTATTGCAAAGCATTTGTTCTAGTGCTACAAAGTGATGAAGGTGTGGAAAGCTGTTGATAGTATGTTGAAATAGATAATATTTTATGGGCTTGTGTAAAGGTGGGATAGCATGAAAGAAATAATTGAAAAAGCAGAGATGATTTACGCAGAATATGAGAATCAAAAGAAAAAAGAAGGATTAGATTATAATATATTTTCGTTGCTAGATGTGGAACGAAAAGAGTTAGAAACACATGAAAATATGATATATAATATTTTGGCTATGAGTCAAAAACGTGGTATGCAGGTTTCGTTTGTGAAGCTTTTTTTAGAAGTGATGGGATTGCCAAAGAAATTTCTTGTTTGTGAGTGGAGTGTGGAAAGAGAATATGATATTGGCGGTGGAAGAATTGATTTGTTCTTTCAGAGTAAGGGGAAAGAAAAGTTGTGCGTAGTGGTTGAATTAAAGATTGATGCAGATGACCAATATGCTCAGTTAAAGCGTTATGACACATATTGCAAGAAAAACTATGAGGATAATTATAGAATTATTTATCTTACATTGGAAGGTCGGGAAGCAACAGAGAAAAGTTTAAGAGGGATAAAAAATAATGAAAAGATAATAAATTGTAGTTTTAAAAAGCATATTTTAGAATGGTTGAATAAATGTATCGATATATGCAAAAAGGAAGGACAAGAAGATAGTTTTATAAGACAATATGAGATATTAGTAAAAAAGATTACAAATGAGGAAGATATGGAAAATGAAGTAAAAGAGCTTATTGTGGGAAGCGATAAAATAAAAGCTTGTCGTGCGATTGCAAAGGCACTGGAAGAAGTAAAAGATGATATTAGATATGAGCTTTTTGAAAGACTTGCTAAAAAATTAAAGAAACATTGTATAGAATGGGATTGTGAGTATCCTATTTGTAAAATTAGGGATATCTATGTAAGAAACAAGAAAGTATCCATATGTATTAGTGTTGAAGGTGATAATGAGCTTATATACTGTGTTCTTTATTATTGTGATGAGGATAGAAAAGTAATAAATAGTAATGCTTTTAAAAGGAGTAATAAACAAATTGCGAATACAGTAGAAGAAGTGATAGCTAAGGCTTTAAAAACAAGAATAACACAAAATCAGTGGAATGCTATAAAAATTTTCTCGGTTAAAAATAGTGAAAATGAAAAATTTGATTTTAAAAATTTTAATGATGCCTGTGCAGAGCTTGGTGACGAAGAGGTTATGAAGAGAGAAGTGAACTATATTTCAAGTAATGTTTTAAGCTATATAAGGGATATTGGAATGGCGTTAGATGAAGTATTAGAAGATAGGATAGAATGATGATAGGCTAAGATAAAAATGCGAAAGGATTGTGGTACTGTGCCAGAACAGATTTGTAAAACAAGAGGACTGGTTTCAGAATATACATATGTATTTAATATGCAACACGATTTGGATATAAAGTAGATAGTGAAATCGGAAGAGCATTTTAATTATTGGAAATCGGCATATCCATTATAAGAATGTAAATCTAGAGGGAATAAAAATATATGAACAAAGAGATGAATGAACAACTATTAAGGCTGCGTGAGAAAGTGTTACAAGCAGAGCAGGAGCGTTTAGAGGGAGCAGAAACATTTAGTATTGGTGAAGCAAGGAAATATTGCAGAGGAGAAATAGACAAGAAACAGATACGAGAGATGGTTTTAGAGAGTTATTGTGATATTGCAGCAGGCAAAGGCCGTGACTGTAACGAATTCTTTGATGAATTAGAGGAAAAGCATTCCAATATATAACTATTAGGATATTACTTTGACTTTCATACTTTGACTTTCAGTTAAAAAATGGTTGCATCCCCCTTTGGATAGCGTTATAATAAACCGAAAACTAAATATGAAATTCTTCGGGGCAGGGTGAAATTCCCTACCGGCGGTAAAGTCCGCGACCCGCTTTGGTAAAGGCAAAGTGGCTGATATGGTGC
>CAYUKO010000045.1:0-25012 GCA_964445375.1 uncultured Roseburia sp. | reverse complement strand
CTCCCGAAAATAAAGGTTATTAAAGAAAAAATAGGTAGTAGATTTGACACTACCGATGGCCACAAGGAGGGAATTATTATGAAGAAAAAAGTAGTATCTGTATTTGTGTGTCTTAGTATGGCAATGTCTATGATGGCATGTGGAAGTGAAACAACGCAGGCTCCAATCATTGAAAGTGAGGAAGCTGTAACCGCTGAGGCAGAAACAACATCAATTGTTGAGGAAAGCACGACAACAGCAGCGGTAGAGACTGAAAGCGAAGCAGAAGTAACAACCTTGAAGGACGGCGTTTTAATGGTAGGTATGGAAATTGGATATCCTCCAATGGAATACTTTGATACAGACGGAGCAACACCAATCGGTTTTGATGTGGATGTAGCCAATGCGGTTGCAGATTATCTTGGATTAGAGCTTGAGCTTGTAGATACTGCATGGGATGGCATCTTTGCAGGCGTAGATACCGAAAAATATGACTGTATTATTTCCTGTGTCAGCATCACAGATGAAAGAAAAGAGCAGTTCAACCTGACAACACCATACGTATCAAATCATACCGTATTGATTGTTCCAAATGAATCTGAAATCGATTCCATGGAGGCATTAAATGGTCATTCAACCGCAGTTCAGGCGGAGACAACCTCTGATGATTATATGAAAGAGCATGGTGCTGAACTTGGCGTTGAATTGTTCCAGTATGATAAAGTAATCAACTGCTTTGATGATTTGAAGACAGGTCGTACTGATTCTGTATTTACGGACAGTGTGGTAGCAGCATATTATCTTGGTGATGATGCAGCAAACTATAAGACAGTATGGGAAAATGAAGAATTAGAACCAATCGGAATCTGCTTAAAAAAGGGTAATGATGGATTAACTGCAAAAATTGAAGAAGCATTAGATGCTTTGTATGCAGATGGTACACTTGGCAGCATTGCTGAAAAGCATTTTGGAACAGATTTAACAGCAGGACTTAGAGATTAGTTCCTGTTAAGAATTAGAGAGATGGAAGGGATTGGATTTATGTTACAACAGATAATGAGCTGGCTGCCTCAGCTTTTAAATGGCGCCAAGACTACAATATTATTGACCATCTGTGCAGTATCAATGGGATTGGTCATCAGTGTTTTTCTTGCACTGGGGAAAATGTCAAAGAATAAAATCCTAAGAGGACTTTGTAGTGCATACATATTTTTCTTTCGAGGAACACCGCTTTTAATGCAGCTGTATTTTATTTACTTTGGCTTACCGCAGATTAATATGGCGCTTACGATTAACAGCCGTTTCCTGGCAGCCTTTATAGCTTTTGCTTTAAATAGTGCGGCATACTGCTCTGAATTTATCCGTGCAGCAATCCAATCCATTGACAAGGGTCAGTTTGAGGCAGCTAAGGCATTAGGTCTTAGCAATGCCCAGACTATGAGACTTGTTATCTTTCCACAGTCTATTCGAAGACTTGTGCCATCGATTGCAAACGAGTTCATTATGGTATTAAAGGATGCTTCGTTGGTGTCTATCATCGCACTTGCCGATTTGACAAAGGTTACCAGAGCAATTTCATCTTCGACCGGTACGGCACTCGTCTATATTCCGGCAATGGTGATTTATCTGATTATGACAGCTTTCTTTGAATTCATATTCCGTAAGCTGGAAGCAAGATTTTCAAGATACGAGTAGGAGGAATGGAAATATGTCAATGATTAGAACAGAGCACCTGGCAAAGCGTTTTGGTGAGCTTGAGGTATTAAAGGATATTAATCTGACCGTAGAACCGGGAGAGGTGGTCGTTATCATTGGTCCATCCGGCGCCGGAAAGTCTACATTCTTACGTTCTCTTAACCGATTAGAGAAGATTACAAGTGGTAAGATATTTATTGAGGATGAGCTTTTTTACCACCGTGAAAATGATAAGACTGTTGATAAGATGGATACGAAGAAAAAGAAACAGTTGTTACTGGAAATGGGAATGGTTTTCCAACGCTTTAATCTTTTTCCACACAAAACTGTTTTGGAAAATGTAATGCTTGCACCAGTCAATGTTAAGAAAATGAGTAAGGATAAGGCAGAAGCTATTGCAAAGGATTTGATTGCAAGAGTAGGTCTTGCAGACAAGCTGGATGAATATCCGGCAAGATTGTCTGGTGGGCAGCAGCAGCGTGTAGCCATTGCAAGAGCACTTGCGATGGAGCCAAAGATGATGCTTTTTGATGAGCCAACTTCTGCTCTTGATCCGGAGCTTGTAGGCGAGGTTTTAAATGTTATGAAGGATTTGGCAAATCAAGGTATGACCATGATTTGTGTAACACATGAGATGGGCTTTGCAAGAGAGGTTGCTGATAAGGTAGTCTTTATGGCAAATGGCAAGATTTTAGAAGAGGGAGCACCTGAGGAAATCTTTTCAAATCCTAAGACACCGGAAGCAAGACAATTTTTAAGAAGTGTGTTATGATATACGCGAATAGAATGAGAACAGATACACTGTTGTGTTTGTAGGAGAGTACAAACACAGCAGTGTATCTTTATGAGAAGCATAACATGAGGGACATAAGATGAATCGTTTTGTACTTAGACAATCTTTATTATTATTTTTAACAGCAGCCATCTGGGGTGTTGCCTTTGTAGCACAGAGTGTAGGTATGGACTATGTAGAACCATTTACCTTCAATGCAGTAAGAAATTTCATTGGAGCTGTTGTTTTACTTCCCTGTATTGGATTTTTGAACAGGTTAAAAGGCAAAGAAAGAAAGGAGACACCGAAGGAAGAGAAAAAGACTTTGCTTATTGGTGGTATTTTCTGTGGCGTACTTCTTTTTGTTGCAAGTAATTTACAACAGTTTGGTATTCAGTATACAACGGTTGGAAAGGCTGGCTTCATTACAGCAATGTATATCGTGCTTGTTCCGGTCTTTGGAATGTTCTTACATAAAAAGGCAGGACTTAAAATCTGGGTGGCAGTAGTGCTTTCTGTGGCAGGATTATATCTGTTATGTATGACAGATGGTTCTTTCTCATTACAGACAGGAGATTTACTTGTTCTTGCCTGTGCGGTAGCTTTTTCTTTTCATATTCTGGTGATTGATTATTATTCACCCAAAGTAGACGGTGTGAAGCTTTCCTGTATTCAGTTTTTTATCTGTGGAGTATTATCTGCCGTTGGTATGTTTCTGTTTGAGGAGCCAAAGCTCTCGCAGATATTGGCAGCATGGCTTCCGATTATTTATGCCGGAGTCATGTCCTGTGGTGTGGCATATACCTTGCAGATTATCGGACAAAGAGGTATGAATCCAACAGTTGCATCTCTCATTTTAAGTCTGGAATCCGTGGTATCCCTGCTTGCAGGCTGGGTGATTCTTGGACAAAAGCTTTCTCATAGAGAGCTTATTGGATGTGCACTTGCATTCGTGGCAATCATAATCGTACAATTGCCGGAAAAAGAGAACCTATTTGACAGAGGCAATCATAAGAGAATATAATGTAGCCATACCATACATAAGAACAGCAAGGGGATATAAGACATATGGATACAAAAGTAAATTATGATATATTAAAGGAACTTGATGACTCTGCGGAAGCATTTCGCGTACTCATGATGCAGTATGATTGTGCGATGCTTGAGGTAAAGACGAAGCTTGAAGTATTGAATAAGGAGCTTTCCTTATTGAATAGCAGAAATCCTTTTGAGTCGATTAAATGTAGAATTAAGTCACCGGAAAGTATAATTGGTAAACTGGAGAAAATGGGGCTTGAATTCAATGTGGAAAATATTGAGAAGAACCTGAATGATATTGCAGGAATTCGAGTAATCTGCTCTTTTCCGGAGGATATCTATATGCTGGTAGATTGCCTTTTACAGCAGGATGATATCATCTTGATTGAGAAGAAGGATTATATTAAGAATCCAAAGCCTAATGGTTATCGAAGCCTGCATTTGATTCTTGATATTCCCATTTTCTTAACCGATGAGAAGAAACATATGCGTGTGGAGGTACAGTTCCGTACCATAGCAATGGATTTCTGGGCAAGTCTGGAACATAAGATGAAGTATAAGAAGGATATTGAGAATGCAGACAGTATTTCAGAAGAATTGAAATATTGTGCAGATTTAATCAGTCAGCTGGATAGACGTATGCAACAGATTCGTAATCGAATCGATTCTAACACAACCTATAAAGCCAATGGTGCAATTAAATCAGAATAATAGGAAAAGGTATCGGAATAACCGATACCTTTTTCTATTATTTAAGCAAGATATTGTTCTTTGAACTCTTCATATGGACATGGCTTTCCAAAATAGAAGCCTTGGCAATAATCTGGAGAAAGCTGGTTCATTTTAGTTAAGTCATCGGTTGTTTCGATTCCTTCAATACACATCTTAAGGTTCAGACTATGCACCATATTACTCATCAGGGAAAGCAACTGATATTCATATTCATTTTGCAATGCCTTCAAGGTAAAGGAACGGTCAATCTTGATAATATCAGGTTTTAACTCATTCAGATAATGGAAGTTCGAATAACCTGTTCCAAAGTCATCTAATGCAAGACGGATGCCATTGTCTTTTAAGTTTGATACGAGTTTTGTAACACGTGTGTCAGATTCTAAAATACCACTTTCTGTCAGCTCAATAATAACGTTAGACGGAGAAATACCGTGTGAGGTAACTGCTGAAATAATTTCATTGATAATATTGCTCTTCATAACCTGGATATAGGAAATGTTGATACTGATACGGAATCCAGGGCGTACGGACTGAATCTTATGGCATAAAGCAAGCGATTTATGAAGCATCCATTTACCGGCAGGCATAATCAGACCAGTTTCCTCGAGTAACGGAATAAATTCTACGGGTGAAACCATACCGAACTCTTCCGTACGGAAACGCATGAGAGATTCGGCACCGTAAAGTGTATTTGTTGAAGCATCAAAGAGTGGTTGAAGATATGCTTCAAAACCTTCAAAATTATGATTTACGGATTGTCTCAAAAGCTGTGTGATACGTCTTCTGCGTAGGAATCTGTCATAATCAGCCTGCTGGAAGATGTAGGAGCGGTTCTTACCTTCTCGTTTTGCTTCATTCAAAGAGAATTCAGACAGCTTCATAATATCGGAGAAACTGTGTCCCTGCATATCTTTACATGGAAGAATACCACCAGAAACGGTAAATACAGCTTCATAGTGATTCGCTTCCACGAATTCATCAATTTTCTGGCGAATTGCTTTGTAAAGGGAAATGGCATTCTTAACATGATCATCCTGAATATCTAATAATAAAAACTCATCCGAAACGGCACGAAATAATGTCTGACCTGTTTTGAGACAGGATGAGATGCATTCGGCAGTACGGCGAAGAATCATATCTCCATAGTCGCTTCCAAGCTTTTCATTAATCTCTTTAAAATCATCCAGTCCTAAGCGAAGAAGATAGCCATGGGAAAGAGAATAGGAATGATCTGCAAGGTATGCCTGCAAACTGGTAATGCCAAGTAAACCACTGACATTATCTGCTTTTTGCTTTACACCAATTTCATTAATACACCCTACCATATAGCTGGGGTTTTCCTTGTCTTTTATGACATAGCCACGGCAATTGATCCATATTGGCTCGCCAGTTGTTGACAGCCAGCGGTATTGCATGTTATGAAAGTCTTTTTTACCATCTATCATTAGGGTTAAATCCTCTTGAAGATCATAAAGATCGACGGGGTATACGAACTTTTTGTGGTTTGCCAAAACATCGTGAAATTGATGGGATGGTAGTGCAAACCTTTTTACTGCCTGTGGGGAAATATAATAAAAGTCATTTAGGAAATCATATACATAAAGATAATCATCCATACATGGATGGAGTATATCGATAATTCTACTAAGTTGCGGTACCGATAAATGGTCAAAATTATTTTCCATGTGTTCCTCCTGAATGTAAAATGGGCATAAAATGTCTATATAAACCCATTATATTTGATATTTTCAGACAAAGCAAGAGGATTGTTGTTTTATGTTGCATAAAAATGTGTTCAATTAATAATTGCCAAGAATGTATGCAAACTATTGTAAAGAGAACTAACTTTATGGTATTGTGAATAAGTGGGAAAACTTACAGTAGAGAAAGGTGTGAATGGTGTCTATGAAAAAAGAAAATCTTTGGTTATCATATCAGGATGAAGATAAAAAGGAAATAAACAGAATCAGTGAGTGGTACAAAAAATGTCTGGATGAAGGAAAGACAGAGCGTGAATGTACCGAGCTTGTAGTAAAAATGGCAAAGGAATACGGCTATCAGGATGTAAAGCAGGTGATAAAGGATGGCAAGAAGATTCAGCCAGGCGATAAGCTTTATGCAGTGCAGATGAAAAAGTGCGTGGCACTGTTTCAGATTGGTACACAACCAATTTCGAATGGTATGAATATTTTGGGGGCACATATTGATTCTCCAAGAATTGATGTAAAGCAGAATCCCTTATATGAGAAAGAGGGATTTGCCTACTTTGATACCCATTATTATGGTGGAATTAAGAAATATCAGTGGACAGCAACGCCACTTGCTATTCATGGAACCGTGGCAAAGACGGATGGAACGGTAGTTAATATAGTTATTGGCGAAAAGGATGAAGATCCGGTATTTGTCATTACTGATTTGTTGATTCATCTTGCAGGAGAGCAGATGGCAAAGAAGGCAACGGAGGTTGTTACTGGAGAGAATCTTGACCTGTTGATTGGCAATTGTCCGATTGAAAAGACAGAAGATTTGGAAAAAGAAGAAAAGGAAGCAGTAAAGGCAAATGTATTAAAACTTCTTGAGGAAATGTATGGTATTCGGGAAGAAGATTTTCTTTCAGCAGAGCTTGAAATCGTTCCTTCCGGAAAGGCAAGAGATTGTGGCTTTGACAGAAGTATGGTTCTTGCGTATGGACAGGATGATAGAATCTGTGCGTTTACATCTCTTCTTGCCATGTTAGAAACAGAAACATCAGAGCGTACGTTATGTTGTCTGCTTGTAGATAAAGAAGAAATAGGAAGTGTTGGAGCAACTGGTATGCATTCACAGTTCTTTGAAAATATGGTGGCAGAATTGCTTGCTATGACCGAGGGAGAGTCCCAGCTGCTTCTTAGGAGGGCTCTTATGAATTCCAGAATGCTTTCTTCTGACGTCAGTGCCGGTTTTGATCCTCTTTATGCCAATGTATTTGAGAAGAAGAATTCAGCATTCCTTGCAAATGGTGTAACCTTTAACAAATATACCGGAAGCAGAGGAAAGAGCGGTTCTAATGATGCAAGTGCAGAATATATTGCAGATTTACGAAGAATCATGGACGAAGCCAAAGTAACCTATCAGTTTGCAGAATTGGGCAAGGTTGATGCTGGCGGCGGTGGAACCATCGCCTATATCATGGCAAAGTATGGAATGAATGTGATTGATAGTGGTGTTGCCGTTTTAAATATGCATGCACCCTATGAAGTGAGCAGTAAAGCGGATATTTATGAAGCAGTAAAAGGATACAAGGCATTTTTAAGATGGTAATAAAAAGGGTAGAAACTTTTCTTGTTTCTACCCGTTCTTTATTTCTTTCTTTATTGAGATAACTTATCATAAATGCGGTTTGTCTTCAAACGTTTTTCAAATTCCTCACGTGTGAGCGGTTCGTCAAAGAGAAATCCCTGTGCAATCGGGCAATGGAGTGATTTGAGCAGAGTAGCATGTTCGGTAGTTTCAACACCTTCACATATAACCTGCATATTCAAATCAGCAGCCATATTGATAATCGTCTTGATTACGGTTTCATCCGATTTATTTATTGTTTCATTCTGGTTCAAGAAAGACTTATCCAGTTTGATGTTGTCGATATTCAGATTTTTTATAAGAGTCAGTGAAGAATAGCCTGTACCAAAATCATCAATTGAGGTATGGATACCATTTTCTTTCATGGTATTCACAAATTCCGATAAAGCGTCATAATCTTCATATCCAGAGGACTCTGTTAATTCAATTTCAATGTATTTTGTATCAATTTGATAACGGTCTAAAATCTTTAAAATATCTTTTGCAAGATTTTTGTTATGCAGATGAATCTTAGAAAAATTTGTAGAGATTCTGACTGGTTCAATTCCCTGATCCAGCCAATTTCGAATATCCTTGCAAACGCTTTCCAATACATAGAAATCCAGGACACAAATAGTTCCTTCCTGCTCTAAAATAGGAACAAATTCAGATGGCTGAATAACCGCGCCATTTCGGTTCCAGCGTGCAAGTGCTTCACATCCACATAGTGTCTGATCATCAAGTGATACCTTTGGCTGATAATAGACATCAAATTCATTGTTGTTTATCGCAGAAGAGAAGGCGTTAGCAACTTCCTTATCATGGAGATAACGCTCCAGCATGGTATCCCGGAACCATATCGTATTATGATGAAGAGAAGTCTTTGCAAGCATACCGGCAACGGTACTTTTGTTAAGAACATCACTCATAGAGTCATAAGGTCTGACTTCATAGATACCGACTCTTGCTGCAATATCTATGGTATTGACGAAATCTTCAAGCTGTACATGCACACGCACAGAAAGAAGAGAATCTAATAACGTATCAAGTCGCTCACTGCGGACTAACAAACAGAAATTATCACAACCAAGCCTTGCAAGAAGTTCATCCGATTGAAGATAACTTCGAAGCTTTTGGGTATATTTGCGCATGACTGTGTTACCATGAGAAAAGTCAAAACGCTGATTGATATAACGGAACCCTTTTATATTCAGGAAAAGTCCGGTATATTCTGTAAGCTTATTTTCTTCCTTTAATATAGAACCGTATTTGATTAATCCAGCGGTATTTAATACACCGGTAAGCGGATCTGTAACAGAAGCCTTTTGTACACGACCAAGAAAACGGGTTCTGGTACACAAAAGATATAATTGATGCGTAAGAAAATGAAGCATCCGTTCTTCTTCTTCTGCCCAAATATGATCCTTTCGTGGATAAAAAGTATATGAAATAACAGCTTCATCCCTGTCACGATAAGTATCTGTGAGGGAAGCTTGGCTAAAATCCGAAGATTGTTGATAAAGCACTACGCAATGAGTATTACTATCTGATTCAAAAGGAGTAGGATTCGCATGAAGCTTCATATCTAA
Organism: uncultured Roseburia sp.; assembly: GCA_964445375.1. Classification (GTDB taxonomy): domain Bacteria; phylum Bacillota; class Clostridia; order Lachnospirales; family Lachnospiraceae; genus COE1. The sequence goes on along the minus strand of CAYUKO010000045.1, from coordinate 15,889 downwards.
TCGTCCCAACTGCAGATGATCTGCTAATGCAGGAAGTGCATGGGAAATACAATCGATAAATTCCTCTTCTGATGTAATACTGTCAGGAATGGATTCAAAAAATGATAGAAATCCGTCACAGCAAAAATTCATAAATACAAACTCTCTCTCGTAAAAACAATTAACATACCACGTTTAAATATAGCACCAAAGTACTTTATACGCAACGATTGACAAAAAAATAACAAAAATGTAAGAAATGGAAAGTTAAAAAGAAAATAAATTATGTAAATCTCTTTCCAATTGTCTGAAAACAGTGTATGCTGAATATATCTGACAATTTGGTAAGGGGGATTTTGTATTATGTCGGTAAAGATTTTTGCAATGACACATAAGGAGTTTGATGTACCGGGTGATTCCATGTATATACCGCTTCATGTAGGGCATAAACAGGCAAAGGCAGATTTCGGTTATTGGGGAGACGATACGGGAGATCATATTTCTGATTTGAACTGTTATTATGCAGAGCTATCTGGTGTATATTGGGTTTGGAAGAATTATCATGATGCTGACTATGTTGGAATCTGCCATTATCGGAGATTTTTGACGAGTGAAGAAGGGTATGTTTTTTCCCAGAAGCAATATGAAGAAATTCTTCAGCAATACGATATTATAACAACAAAGCAATTGGAATTGCCGAATTCTTATCACTATGGGTTTGGGGCTCATCACAAGGTAGAAACGTTAGATGAAACAGGCAGAATTATCCGTGAAAAATATCCGGAGTATTATGATACGTTTATCGATTTAGTATATAAGAATAAGACTTATTTTGGCAATATTATGGTTGCAAAGAAATCGCTCTTTGATGAATATGCCCAGTGGCTTTTTGACATTTTTTTTGAGTTGCAAAAGAGGATAGATTTAACCTTCGAGGATGATTATCATAAGAGAGTATTTGGTTTCATATCAGAGTTTTTATTATATGTGTGGGTGACAGTAAGAGGCTTAAGGGCATATGAATGCCGTGTTGCCATTATTGGCGAGAAGATGGAAACAAGGGAAATCAAGGATAAAATGGCAGAATTCTTTGCAACAAAGGATGTAACTGGAGCTAAGGATTATTTTGCTAAGTGTCTTAAGATTCGCCCGGATGTATTAATGGAAGCGTCAGATATCACAGGAGAGTGTAAGCTCTGCCTGCAAGCAGTATCCACTGCAAATCTGGAACTTGCAAACAACGGAGAATGCTTTTTGGATATGCGTAAGGAATATATGGAAGTGATTCGCTTTTTCAGACAGCTAAATTCCATTGTGCAGAAAATAATTCGTGGGGAAACGCAGGATATTGTGCAGGACAAGGCATGGCTTGAGCAGGAAAAAGTAAGTGATATTGCACTTCTTGCAGCAATCCGTATTTATGCAGTGAATGCAGAGCAAAGTGATTTTGCGTGGCAACAATTGCAATAAAAGCATAATGTAGCATAAATAGCTCAAGATATTCGGAAAAATATCCAATTATATACAAAATAAAATAAAATTGTGATAAAATAGTACAAAACACTGTTTTGTACTATTTTTTGTAAGGATAGGGATTGAAATGGATTTTGTATATGGTTTGATTGATCTGGTAGGAGTGGCAATCTGCTTCATTTGTTGTGTAATTACCATGTTTGGAGATGCATCGAGAAACCAGAAGAATTTATTGATGACCTATGTAAGTGGTCTTATTATTGCGATAGGTAATGCAATGGAATATTTCGCCGAGAGTTATGATGTTGCATTAACGTCTGTAAAATTTGGCTATCTGGGAAAAGCGTTTCTTATGATTTTTATTCTGCAATTTGTGGCAGGCTTTAGTACAATTAAAATCTCAGCACTTTTCTTAAGAATTCTTTGTGTTTTTAATTTATTTATATTAGGAAGTGTTATGACTTGTGACAAACATAACCTTTATTACAGTTCGATAGAACCGAAGATTTTGGAAAGTGGAAGATTTGTTCTTGTTTATGGAAAAGGTATTTTATATCAGCTTTGGATGTTACAGTTTTTGGCTTGTGTCCTTTTCTTTGGGGGGACGGTTATTTATGAATTATTCAGAACACCGAAAGAGCATAAGAAACAACGCTTTCGACTGTTGCTTTTGATTTTGGCGGCTGTTGCTCCGGTATTTTTGGCATTGATTCTGATGAGAACGCATTTACTTGATAATTTTGACCCGTCTACAATCGTTCTTGTGATTGCAGAAGTTTTAATGCTGGTTGATGTGAAAATATATGGATTGCTGGATACTGTACAGCTGGCAAGAGAACGAGTCCTGGAAGACACGAAGGATGGTCTGATAGTTGTAGATCGTAAAAAACGGGAAGTTCTGTATAGCAATGCAATGGCAAAAAGTTTGATGCCGGAATTAGCGCAAGACAATCCACAAAAGGTGATTGAACGAATTTTTTTGACAAAAGAGAATGTCTTTGAACAGGATGGCAGACATTATGAGATTCGTATTTCTGATATTAAAGGAAGCAATGGACGTGATGATACGCAAGGCTATCTTGCCTGGATATTTGATATGACTTTTATCAATCAGTATACCAATGAAATGATTCAGCTTAAGGAAGCTTCCGAACAGGCCAATCGTGCCAAGACGAATTTTCTGGCACATATGTCTCACGAAATCAGGACACCAATGAATGCCATTGTTGGATATTCTGAGCTGGCACTTAGAAACAGAGATGAAAAGCAGGTTCAAGGGTATCTTAAGAATATTAAGTCGGCATCACATACTTTGCTTCATCTGATTAATGACATTCTTGATATTACAAAGATTGAGTCTGGGAAGATGGAGTTGGTTAATGTTAATTATCGTTTTGATATCTTGATGGAAGAACTTCGTTCCATGATGGGAGCACAGGCAGGAAAAGCAGGACTTGGCTTAAAAATGGATATTGATGAAAGTATACCAAGATGCTTGTGTGGAGATAAGGTCAAACTTCAGGAGATTTTGACGAACCTTATTAATAACGGTATCAAATACACAGAAGAAGGAAGTATAACAGTTCGTGTCTTCGCAAAGGAGAGAACAGAGCAGCATATTATGCTTCATATCGAAGTAGAGGATACGGGAATTGGTATTGAGGAAAAGAATTTCTCTAAAGTGTTTGGAAAGTTTGAACAGTTTGATAAGAAACGTAATTATCAGATAGAGGGAAGTGGTTTAGGACTTTCCATTGTGAAAAGCTTCGTGGAAATGATGGATGGTAATATTACTTTTGAGAGTGAATATGAAAAAGGAACAAAATTCATCATTAATCTCTGGCAGGGAATCGGTGTAGAAGACGAGCCATTGAAAGAGAAGAAGGAACTGGGAGATGTTGTCATTAATAGTGGTCAGGTGCTCGTTGTGGATGACAATGATTTGAACTGTGATGTAGCGAAGGGAATTTTAAACTGCCTTGGAATTGAAGCGGATACCATTCAGTCAGGAAGGAACTGTCTTTCCCTGTTACAGGCGGGGAAGGCATATGACATCATATTCATGGATCACATGATGCCGGATATGGATGGCGTAGAAACATTACATGCGATTCGTCACATGGGAGGAATCTTTACAAAGTTACCGATTGTATTGCTAACTGCGAATGCTGTTAGCGGGGTGAAGGATGAGATGATAGCAGAAGGCTTTGATGACTTCTTATCCAAACCAATCGATATTGAAGAACTAAAGAGTGTGTTAGTTAAGTTTCTTGGTATAAAGGGATAAAAAATGAGCGGTTTAATCATGCCGCTCATTTTCATTATCATAGGTTTCACAGAATCGTGCTGCAAAAGCAGGCTCTTCGTCATTTGCATAAAGATGTGAAATATCACCAAAGCTTGCAACACGAAAGATTGCGGTTCCCTCTCTTCGTTCCTCTGTATGAATTGTGGTAACGGAGGTTGGCGCAGCGCAGGTATGATGCCACAGAACCATAGGTGATACATTCATTAAATGGCTTAAAAGGACACATTCAAGACCAAAGTGGCAGAAGAAAGCGATGGTATCATTATTTGCTTTTTCTACATGATAGTTTTCACCATGTCGTACATAACCGTGCTTGGCAAGAAGCTGGTCAAAGCTTGAGGTAACCCAGTCATATTCTTCCTTGACCTTGCCTTCTTTCATGTTTTCTTGTGTATACCAGAGGTCGCGACGATAGAATTCTTCTTCTTTTGTCCAATCCTGTGGCAGCCAGTCCCAGGAAATCATCCTTTTATCGGTTACGTCTGGTCTTTGGATGGTAGGAGCGAATTCGCGAAGCCATGGACATTCGGTTGCAGTACGGTTCATTTTCTTTAGGGTGAGTGAGGCGGTAGCCTTAGCTCTTCCAAGTGGCGAAACATAGAAAGCAGCAATATCCATTTTGGAAATGCGTTCTGATAGATATTCTGCTTCTTTCCAGCCCTTTGGGGTGAGTGAGTCATGTTCATAATCAGGGTCTCCGTGTCGAATGATTAAGATGCGCATAGTATTCCTCTTTTCTTACGTTTTGGGTATAACGTTATCGTAACACAGGAAGCAGAATCCCACAATGATTTAGGTTGATATCACCGATTTAATTAGTCTGATTTTTACAAAGTTTTCCTCTAATAACTGAGGTATTTATTTTTGGCGGATTATGTTACATTCATTATAGAAAAGAAGCGTTTTTGTTTGGAACGAAAGGGGATTTTACATGAAACAAATAGCATATGAATATAAGAACCTGCCGATTCCAGGTGGTGGATATGTAACAGGATTCCTTTATCATAAGAAGGAGAAGGATCTTCTTTATGTAAGAACGGATATTGGTGGTACTTATCGGTTTGATACAGAGAATCAGAGATGGATTAGTCTTATTCCGCATGTAACGATGGAGGATTATGGAGAGAGCTTTCGATATGAAAGAATACCAGTTATGGTTCATGGAAATCTGATTGTGGGAACTGCGGGCGTTACGACCATGGATGAGCAAAAGAACATGCGTGGTCACAGTCTTTATGTTTCTTATGATAAGGGAGCGAGCTTTGAAAAGATGCCACAGCCGGAAAGCAGGAAAATAGATGGATGCCGGATGGATGGACTTGTAGCACAGCGTTGGTGCGTGGATGAAAGATATCTATATATAACTTTTGCATCAACTGGCAGGCTCTCTTATGTACTGAAAAATGGTTATAGCTGTGATTCCGGTGACACGATTGATGGCAGAATCGCACGTTATGAATTTGATACAAATGGAAAAATTGGTGCTTTTTGTGAAATTACACCAATAAGCCAAAGCCCAGTCCTGGATTATGGTTTTTCCGGCATTTCAACGTCTTTACAGACTCATGGACTGTTGCTTGTATCGACGATTGCCAAGGATGATGGCGACAGTGTGTTCCTTTCCAGAGATTATGGTGCAAGCTGGCAGCAGATTTTGTATGATTTGGAAGTAGGAGAGATTCGTTTTCGAGCGCCATATATGCGCCCGGAATGTAATGGTGGACATTCCTTGATTCATTGGCTTAGTGATATTCAGATCAATCCGTTTGATGATAACGAAGCGTGGTTCAACACAGGAACAGGGGTATTCCGTACGCAGAATTTAAAGGATAAGGATTGTTTCTTTACTGATTGGAATGATGGATTGGAAGAAACGGTTCACTTAAATGTATATAGTATGCCAAAGGGTGATATACAGGTTATTGATATTTTAGGTGATTTAGGAGGTTTTGCTTTTGCAGACCTTGATACGCCTTGTGATAATTCTTTTGCAGATGATGAGGGCAACCGTTATATTACCTGCATCAATGCGGATTTCTCAGATGAACACCCGGAGTGGCTGGTTGTAACGCCGCGTGGTAACTGGACAGGCAAAACCAAGGGTGGATTGATTCTGTCTAAAGATCAGGGAAAGACTTTCCAGTGTTGTAAGGTGTATGAGAAATCAGGAGCACAGAAGCTTACAGGCAAGGTTAAGGTCTATTCAGACAGAGTGGACAGTCGATTGTTCTATGGCTTTGGTGAGCAGTCTGATTTCTATATCAGCAAGGATGGCGGCTGTACCTATCAGGAATATGACTTACCAGTGGAATTTCCGAAAGTGAACTTTGGTTTGATTGACTGTGCAAATAAGACAGAGGTTCGAGGAGAAACCGGCAAAAAGGGTGTCTTTTATCTGGCAGTTGGTGAAGGTGGACTCTGGAAGCTTATCTTTGACGAAGAGACGGACAGTGTCAGTATGAAGCGACTTTCCAAAGATGGTGACGTTGTATACAGAGTAGGTCTTGGACTTGGTTCACCGGATGGTGCTTATTATAAGGACAATAAGGCAATTTACTGCAATGCGGTTATGGATGGCGAATATGGCTTTTATCGTACGTTTGATGATGGCGAGACGTATGAACGAATCAATACGGACAGACAGATGTTTGGTGATATTAACAGTATTGATGGTGATTGCCGTGTCTTTGGCAGATTTTATCTGGCAACAGGCTCAAATGGTGTAAAGTATGGAACACAGATTTGTGTATAGAGAAAGGGTAAGGTATTAGAGATGCATATTTATCAGGAAGAAGATAAGTTAGTAATTGCAGAAGGCAAATCAAGAGTGGTTATTGAACCATGGGGAAAGAATTCGCTCCGTGTGAGAATGACAGCGCAACCACAAATGGATGAAAATGACTGGGCTTTAACAGAGAAAATGGAAAAGGTTCCGGTAGAGATTTCTTTTGAAACAATTGATGTTACAGATCCTTGGTATCAGGGAGAAGAATATGCAAAATATCATCAGACAGCAACACAGGCAAAGCTTGTAAATGGCAAGATTACAGCAAAGGTTTCTCATGAGGGCTGGATATCCTTCTATAATCAGAAGGGTGAGCTTTTGACAGAAGAGTATTGGCGCAATCGTAATCGAAGCAATCGTTATTGTGTGCCACTGCGTATCGATGCAAGAGAGTTAAAACCGATTCAGGGAACTTCTGATTACGAATTGACTGCAAGATTTGAAGCTTTTGATGATGAGAAAATCTTTGGTATGGGACAGTATCAGGAGAAGAATATGAATAAGAAGGGTGCCATTTTAGAGCTGGCACATCGTAACAGTCAGGCAAGTGTACCGTTTTATGTTTCAAGCAGAGGCTATGGTTTCTTCTGGAATAATCCGGCGATTGGTACCGCATCCTTTGGAACGAATAAAACAGAGTGGTATGCAAAGAGTACAAAGAAGCTGGATTATTTCATTACCGCCGGAGATACACCTGCTGAAATTGAAGCACAGTATTCTCTTGCAACCGGTAGAACACCGATGATGCCGGAATATGGTCTTGGATATTGGCAGTGTAAGCTTCGTTATCGTACACAGGATGAGCTTCTTGCCGTTGCCAGAGAGCATAAGAGACGCGGACTGCCAATGGACGTTATCGTGGTTGACTTCTTCCATTGGACCATGCAGGGAGACTTTAAGTTCGAGCCGCTTGACTGGCCTGACCCGGAAGGAATGGTAAAGGAATTAAAAGAGCTTGGTATTGAAACCGTAGTTTCTGTATGGCCAACCGTTGATGAGAGAAGTGAGAACTTTGGTGAAATGAACGACAAGGGATATCTCGTCAATGCAGACAGAGGTAACTCCAATCATATGACCTGGATGGGAAATACCATTTTCTATGATGCAACACATCCGGGTGCACAGAAGTTTGTATGGGAGAAATGTAAGGAGAACTATTATAAAAAGGGCATCCGTTGTTTCTGGCTGGATGAGGCAGAACCAGAGTATGGACCTTATGATTTTGATAATTACCGTTACTATGCTGGACCAGCTTTACAGTGTACCAATACTTATCCGGTTGGTTATGCAAAGGGCTTTTATGATGGTTTGAAGGCAGAGGGCGAGACGGATATTATGAGTCTTGTTCGTTGTGCATGGGCAGGAAGCCAGAAGTATGGTGTACTTACCTGGTCTGGTGATATTTATTCTTCCTTCCGTTCTATGAGAGAGCAGCTACAGGCAGGCTTAAATATGGGAATGGCAGGTATTCCATGGTGGACTTCCGATATTGGAGGATTCTTAGGTGGTAATATTCAAGATCCTGATTTCCAGGAATTGTTAGTGCGTTGGTTTGCATGGGGCGCATTCTGCCCGGTATTCCGTATGCATGGGGAACGTTCTCCTTGGTACGAAAGAGAACAGGAATTCAGAAACGGTGTTCGACAGCTTACAAGTGGTCAGGATAATGAGGTATGGAGCTTTGGAGAAGAGAATTATCAGATTTTGTCAAAGTATCTCTTTATTCGTGAAAGACTTCGTCCATATATCAGAGAATGCATGAAGGCAGCAAGCCAAACAGGTGCACCAGTTATGCGTCCGTTATTCTTTGACTTTCCGGAAGATAAGGCAAGCTGGGATGTAGAGGATTCCTATATGTTTGGACCTGATTTGCTTGTTTCCCCAGTTATGGAGGCAGGCGCAACAACAAGAACCATTTACCTTCCAAAGGGTGCAACATGGACCGATGCCTATACCAAGAAAGTATACGAAGGCGGACAGACCATTACCGTTCCGGCACCAATTGATATCATTCCAGTAATGATACGAGATGGAAAAGAGTATGCGATTTATGAATAAGTAATAGAAAAAGTCTTGGGCAGTAGATGCTTAAGACTTTTTGCTTTTTGGTGCAAAATTGGCAGTTGGAATATTGCTTTTTGGTGCATGGCAAGTTACATTATAAAAAGATAGAAAAAGTGATATCGCAAAAGTAACTATTCATGAAGGTACTGAATAATTACTCGCAAAAGTAATTGAGGAGAAAGGATATGGAATTATATAAGGGAAGACCAAAGAATACAGAAGGCAGATTAGAAAAGGAAATCCGGGTTTATGATTTGTTGGATTCTCTTGGAATAGAATATCTAAGAACAGATCACGAAAAAGCAGATACCATGGAGGCATGTAATGAGATTGATGCTATTTTGGATGTAACGATTTGCAAGAATCTGTTTCTATGCAATCGTCAGAAGACGAATTATTATCTTCTGATGATGCCGGGAGATAAGCCATTTAAGACCAAAGAACTATCATCACAGATTAACAGTGCAAGGCTGTCCTTTGGCTCACCAGAGGATATGGAAGAGTTGTTAGGTTTAACACCTGGCTCTGTTAGTATCATGGGATTAATGAATGATAAAGAGAACAGAGTACAACTGCTCGTAGATGAGGATGTTTTAGAAGGGGAGTACCTTGGCTGTCACCCATGTATCAATACCTCTAGCTTAAAGCTGAAAGAAAGTGATATCTGGGAAAAGTTTCTGCCAGCAGTACATCATGAAATGATAACCGTACATTTAACAGGTGAAGTATAAATGAACGATATTCGTTCAAAACGTGGAATAAAAGCCCTCTGCGCGAAAGCAGTGGCTTCGGGCGTGGCGTGCTAATAATCGAACAATACCTTAATTTGTTCAAGATACCGTCTTATAAGATGATAAAAAGGTGCCTCAGTATCTTATTATCTGAAGTGAAAAGGCACCTTTTCTCGAAAAAAGAGATAGGTATCTTGAACAACCAAGATATTTATCTCGATTATTAGCTAGGGACTGCTTGCGCGCAGAGGGCTTTTTAACGCCATATTTAATAGATTCCGCGAATACCGGAATCGGTATCTAGTGTATTCATGTTGTATAGAAGCAGTACATCGGTTATGCCCGGATGTTCCTCTATAAAGGAGGAAGGGCCTTCTTTATAGTATCTGGTATCAAATACATAAATCTTCTTATAATGCTGTGTGAGGAAGGGAACCATGCAATTGGCATAGCTGTCCTTGATTAGCACAAGCTCTCGGTCTGACTCGGCGTAAGTATTGGTAATCTCTATCAGGGTATGAAGATTGTTAAGGAAAAGAGAATACTTATCCTTTTTATCTACATAATCCAAGTTGTAAAGAGAATCCGTAATTTCACCGGTATCGGTATAGTTTACAGTCAAGGAAGCATTCTGGTTTGTATAAAGCGTAATGGAATCTCCCTGATGACTGTAATCATTTACCTTGGAATAAATCGTTCCATAGAATTCGTCAGTCACAGTATCAGCCTGTAGGTCATCCAAGCTGACAGGAGTATGTCCTTTCGCCTCACAATATGCAAGATATCCCTGATAAGCACCGAAAGTAGTCCAATGATGATCTGTGCGATAATAAAGCTGCCCTGTACCAACGGCATCAGCTAAGAAACTGCTGCAATCGATAGCTGGAATGCCGGATTTCTCATAGATGAGATTGGCGGTATCCATCTGATTGCCAGCAGGAGCAAAGCTTGGAAGGTAATCGGCATAGATATCGCTTGCAGTAGGAATAAGCATAAGCTTTGTATCGATTTGGTCCGTGTCGATTTTTTCATAGAATTTATGAAAGGTATCTGCAATGCGCTCTGTATTGGCAGGTGCTTCATAGACTTCAATCAGATAATCATTCTCTGCAATATAAACGTTATTAATTTCTTTTTTTCCAAGGGCAATCTCTGTATCAGCCTTTAATCCCATAAAGAAATTACGGAATGGAAAGTGATCAGAGAGCCAGGAACTTAAATCCTCCATATATTGTCCGCTCTTGATATCCTCCCATGCAATGGTAGGGAATTTTGCAAGATAGCGGTTCTCATTCTCAGAGAATTCCTGCTTTGGTGACAGCAGGAAGGTAACCGATAGTACCAGAACACCACCTGTAAGCAGTCCGGCTGTTAAGGTACGAAGCTTATTATTTTGTATCATATGTTGTCACCTCTTAAAACCGGAAATAAAGAAACGGATTATAAGTATCATTTACAAGGCATGCCGTTGCAAGCAGGAATAATGCGATATAACCAACCATGGAAACAGTAGAAACGGTAAGTGCACCTTTCTTGCCAAGTCTTGCAACTTTAGCCTTTAGCCACGGATAAACCGGGAAAGCAAGGATACATGCGGCAAGAAGAATAACACCATAATTTCCTATGTACCATAAGAATTCTGTTCCAAAGAAGGAATTACCTGCCAGTGCAAACATAGAGCTTAAGTAAGACTGTAAAGCAGTCATATCATCAAAGGTAAAGATAACAAATCCAAATACAACAATCAAAATGGCATACAAGTGCTGGAAAAAGCGTGGAAGCTTTGCAAGTGCCTTGCCCCAGACGAATTTCTCTAGTGCAAGCAGAACACCATAATAGACACCCCATAAAACGAAATTCCATGCTGCACCGTGCCAAAGTCCTGTTAAGAACCATACAATAGCCATGTTGCGAAGCTGCTTTGCGACACCCTTTCTGTTTCCACCAAGTGGAATATAGACATAGTCACGAAACCAAGTGGAAAGTGATATATGCCAGCGTCTCCAGAAATCTGTTACAGAAATAGACGAAAGCGGATAGTTAAAGTTCTTATTAAAGTGGAAACCTAACATCCAACCCATACCAATTGCCATATCACTGTAAGCACTGAAATCGAAGTAGAGCTGTAAGGTAAAGCATGCCGCACCAAGCCAGGCTGTAGTAACAGAAATCTGGGATGCTTCCAGAATACGAAGCTCTTCCCAAAGAGCACCGACCTGATTGGCAATCAACACTTTCTTAAAGAGTCCCTGCATGAAACGAAGCAGACCAGTTTCGATTTCTGAGCGATTTAGCTGTCTTTTATGTAATTCTGCATCAATATCAGAGAAACGAACAATTGGTCCGGCTACCAGCTGAGGGAACATGGAAACATAAGTAAGGTAAGTGAAATAGTTATGCTCTGTTTCTACCTCGCCACGATATAAATCAATAATATAACTCATGGTCTGGAAGGTAAAGAAACTGATACCAACAGGTAATCCCAGACCAAGAGGTGTAATATTTGTGCCAAGAAGTCCGTTTATGTTAAGGATGATAAAATCAGCGTACTTGAAAAATGCAAGAACGGAGAGATTAATAATCACAGAACAGCACAGGAAGAAAGTGCGCTTGGACTTTGTATTACCAAAACGTTCCATGAGCAGACCATTGGTATAATCCACCAAAGTAGCAAAAAGCATAAGTAGAATATAAACGGGCTCTCCCCATGCATAAAAAATAAGACTGAAAATAAGCAAAATCCCATTTTTCAAAGAAAATGGGACTGCATAGTATAAAATCAAACATAATGGTAAAAAGAAAAACAAAAATGGAATACTGCTAAAAACCATGATGATCCTCCGAATTACTGTATGCCATCTTCAATAATCTTGGTAATGGCATCTGCATTTTCAGAAATTACAAGCCAAACGTAATTGTCTTTTGTCTGTACAGAACTCTTCTCTACAATTTTAAACTGTTCAGGAAGATAGTTCTCCATTTCGTTCTTTTTCTCGTCAACAACAATCTGCAGGCAATCGCTTAAAGCAGCAGTGTCAGAAGCATTCTTAGCTTTCATGATAATGACTGATTCGGCAGAAGTTGCATCCTCGGAGATAGAGAATACATATTCATCCAAAGTAGAAACATCGATACCATAATAGTTGGAAATATAATCATCATCCCAACAGAATGGGGAGTAAAGTTCTACAGATGTTTCGATTTCTGTGTATATATCAGCAATGGATTTGGCTTCCACTTGATTACTTTCAGATTGTTCTGTGGAAACCTCAGCAGAAGTAGATTCAGCAGGTGCAGACTGGGAACAACCACCTAAAAGTAATGCACCGGCCAAAATAATTGCGTATTTTTCAAATCGTATTTTTTTCACGGTCAGTTCTCCTTATTATTCTATAGTAGTGATAGCGGTGGAAAATCCGGCAGACAGTCTGAATTGAGGTTCATAGGAAACGTCTCCCTGGATAAAATCAGTTGTTGGTGTCTGCATGTCAGTGATGGTAGTTCCCATTAAGATTTCAGGCAAAGTTTCTGAAACTTCAGATGATTCTTCTGTTTCGATATCACCTGCAGGATATTCCGTAGTTCCATCAAGCTGTGCTCTTGCATAATCACGAATGACTGTTGTCCAGACATCATAAGCAGCTCTTGATTGATGTACAAAACCATCACTACAATACTGCTCTGTAAGATTACCGTTCTCATCGGAAAGTGGAGTAGCCATATCCAGATAGCCCCAACCGTTTTCAGAAGCCATAACCTTTAAAAGATCATTGAATTCACGAATGGTATCGTTATTCAGCTTTCCTTTTCCCGCATCTTTTAAAGTATAGGTCATGCTTATAATATGTATCTCAACATCAGGACTCTTTTCCTTGATTTTGCTGATTAATTCTTTATATTTTTCACAGGTTCCTTCTAAACCTGAAACGTTCAAATCGTTCATTCCAAAGAACAGAAATACTCTAGGTGTTTCCATCATGGAAATAGATTCCCAAATCTGTCGTTTTTGACCTTTGTAAACTGGATGAACACTCTTTTCTGTTACATCCCATAAAGCATTGGTGACAGAAAAACTTCCGGCAGCAAGAAATTGGATATGATTTAAAAAGGAATCTTTTTGTTTCATACAATAGTTGCGGAAACCAAGCATAATAGAGTCACCAACAAAGACAGAATTGTTAAAATATGCATCTATTTCTTCTTCGGAAACTTCATAAGTGTCTAATTCTGCACCAGACTCTGTGGTAATCACTTCCTCCGGTATTTCTTCTGCATGGATAGATTGCTGCAATGCTGTATTCTGAGCCGCATAAACAGAGGTTATTGCAGAGTTGGAGACCACAAGTGTAAGAATCATACCGACAGAAAGTAAGTCTTTTCTTAATAGTTTTCTCCTCATAATTATTTTCTCCCCTTTAGTCCTTTGTGTAACATAATATAGTTACATTTTAGCATTATTCCAGATAGTAAGCAAGGTACTTATAGATAAGAATACAAGGAATTTTTTTACTATTTTTAGAGAAAAGGTGCCGCAGTTGCGACACCTTATGGAAATACCATGGACTCTTAAGCATTAACAGCTCTTTGCACACTGAGAAAAGGTCTGGATAGCATTCTGAATCTTTTTCTCATCTGCTGCAGGTGTAGGATAATAACCCTTTGCATGCATTATTTCAAATAGATCCTGCTGGATATCATGTTCCTGCTCCAAACAGTGAAGCATTGCCTGACGGACATTCTCGTGAACGCATTCGTTTGAGAAGGAATTGTAGTTGTTGGTAGCTGCCTTTGTGCTGTTTAAGGCATCGGAAAGGATTTCTTTTTCGGAATAATTAGAAGTTGTCATGGTTGTACCTCCTGTTATTTTAACTGAGAATACAGGGTATTGAAGTGTCCCTGGTGTTTCTTGGAAATCTCTTCGAATTTGTTCTTGATTTCCTGATCGGTTGTCTGGTCTGCAAGCATCTTAAATTTCTTAATAAGAAGTTCCTCTTCGGATAACAAGTCATGAAGAGAAGACAATTCTTTTTCGGATAATTGTGTCATATCATACCTCTTTCCGGGCAGAATGTGATTGTAGGTTTCTGCACCATGTTTTTCTACAAGTTCTATTGTTCCAAACTGTAGTGAAAATATACGTGCTAAGTTGCGTTTAGAGACTGAATATGATAAAGTTTTAAGTATAAAATATGATGTTTGTGAGATACTGTGGATAGATATAGATGATGAAAACAGGAGGGGATAAAATGATGAAGAAGAAAATAGCATTACTGCTTATGACTACAATGCTTACAGGAATGGTGACAGCATGTGGTAGTACGAATCAGACCGATAGAAGTGCGGACGAAGTACAGACACAGACAATGGATGAGGAAGGAATGGTTCATCTGGAAAATGCCGAGGAAGTATCGGCATTTCTGGACGAGATGTATACGAATATACCAGAGGATATGATTCCATCCAGTATCATGACAATCGAGCTTGATCTGCAGGATATGGAAACCATTACTTATCATACGGGACTGACGGATGTAAGTCAGATAGAAGGAATCTCTCTTTCGGAATCTATGATAGGTTCCGTAGCTTATTCTGTAATGTACATCCGGACGCAGGAAGGGGCAGAGGTAGACCAGATTAGGCAGAATCTGATGGACAATGTGAATCCGGCAAAATGGATATGCGTGACCGCTGAGAAGCAGATAGCAGGACGATTTGGAAATGACATTTTCTTTGTCATGGCACCGGCAGATACCGCAGACCTTGTTTACCAGGAAGCTGTTAAGACGGCTGAGAGCCGAAATATGAAAGTAGCAGAGCCGTTAGAGAAAACGAATCCAATTTAATATGAATATAAAGGAGAAAGAGCGGTATGCTTTTTTCCAGTATTACGTTTTTGTATTTCTTTTTACCGATTGTATTAGCATTATATGGCATTGCATCCTATAAGCAGGATATGACATGGAAGAATCTGATTCTTTGTGTAATGTCCTGTCTGTTCTATGCATGGGGAGAGCCTGTTTATGTATTCCTTATGCTTATGCAGGTTGTGATTGCGTATATTTTTACTTATTTTATGGAGAAGAGACGTGAATCAGTTGCAGGAAGGACTTTTTATGTCCTATCTGTTCTGATTCCTTTTGCTTCTCTTTTTTATTTTAAATATTCGGGATTCAGCGATACGTTACCTATTGGTATTTCATTTTATACGTTTCAGATTACAAGCTATTGCATCGATGTCTGGCGTGGAACGGTAAAGCGGCAGAAGAAGCTTCTGTCACTTCTGACGTATGTAACATTATTCCCGCAGTTGATTGCGGGACCGATTGTCAGATATCGTGATGTAGAGCGTGAATTAGAGAATAGAAGAACGACAAGAGAAGATTTGGCGCAGGGAATTGTCAGGTTTTCCATTGGACTTGGGAAAAAGGTTCTGATTGCCAATGTATTAGGGGAATTTGTGGCAGAAGTTATGGCGCCCGAAGCAAGAGGTTTGGCACTTTCCTGGGGATATGCGGCGAAGCTGCTGATGGAAAACCCAAGGAGAATTCT
>CAYUKO010000044.1:0-25425 GCA_964445375.1 uncultured Roseburia sp. | reverse complement strand
ATTTAGCTAAGTGGGGCTATGATACCAAATATGCACAGGATTTTCAAAATATTATGAATCTTTTTACGGAGTTTGCACCTGACTTGGTTCTCATGGATATTACCCTTCCTTATTATAATGGCTTTCATTGGTGCAGCGAAATCCGCAAAACAGCAAACACACCGATTGTCTTTCTCTCTTCCATTTCAGACAATATGAACATTGTAATGGCTATGAATATGGGCGGTGACGAATATATTGAAAAGCCTTTCGACATCAATGTACTGACAGCTAAGATTCAGGCATTGCTTCGCCGCAGCTATTCCCTGCCACAGCAGCGAAACGTTCTTACCTATCGAAATCTACAGCTAAATTTAAATAACACAGACCTATCCTGCGATGGCAAGGATTTGTCTCTTACGAAAAATGAATATATGATTCTCCAGCTTCTTATGGAACGCCATGGCACAGTAGTTTCCAGAGAAGATCTTATGGAAAAGCTTTGGGGAAATGACGAATTCATTGATGACAATACCCTGACCGTAAATGTCACAAGAGTACGTAAAAAGCTGGAATCTCTTGGCTGCATTGACTATCTAAAAACAAAGAAAGGAATCGGTTATATACTGGAATGACACTTTTACGCTACTTAAACAGCCGCAAAATATTGCTGTCCCTGATTCTTTTATACTGCATCATTAACGTTACCGTACTGTTTCTTTATGGCTGCCAGACAGAGCCTGTGCTGTATGCACTCATAATTTACCTTGTACTGGTTGTCTTTTTCGGAATCCTTGATTATCTGCATCAAGCCAAAAAGCACAAGCTCTTAACTTCCTATGACAGTCTTTCTGAAAAAAGCATACAGGAACTTGTGCCGGAACAAAACATGATTTCAAAGGATTACCAGAATATCATTCAGACTCTGGAACAGCAGCAAATAGCAACTACCACCTCCTATTTGCAAAAAGAAAAAGAGCTTTCTGACTTTTATACGATGTGGGTGCACCAGATCAAAACACCGATTGCTGCCCTTCGTTTACTGTTACAGACCGCTCCTGATAATACCTTTGGTATGAAAAATGAGCTTTTTAAAATTGAACGTTATGTAGATATCATTCTTGGCTATCTTCGTATGGACAATCTGAATCAGGACCTTGCCTTTCAGCATTATTCGTTGGAATCTCTCGTAAAACAGACGGTTAAGAAATACTCTCCTCTTTTTATTCAGAGTAAGCTGACTCTGCGTATGGAAAACCTGGACTTTTCGGTTTTAACGGATGAAAAATGGTTTGTCTTTGCACTGGAACAGCTATTATCCAATGCCATTAAGTACACACCCAAGGGTGGCATCCACATTTACGGCACTACCACACAGGAGGAACATGTCATAAAAAGTACTCTCGTTATAGAAGATACGGGAATTGGTATTTCACCAGAAGATTTACCGCGCATCTTTGAACGTGCTTTCACCGGATATAACGGCAGAATGGATAAGAAGGCAAGCGGACTTGGACTTTATCTTTGTAAAAGCATTTTGCAAAAGCTTGGACATGACATTTCCATCACTTCTGAACTCAAAAATGGCACTTGTGTCACAATTACTTTCATACAAGATTTAAATTTACAGGCTAACCTTACAAAATTGTAAGGTTAGCATCGTATTTTGTAAGGTAAAGCTAAGGTATCGTCAATTTTTGCCTGCTATACTTAGCTTACATTTTAAATCTATTGGAGGTACATACCATGTCAATCTTAAATGCAGTTAATATAAAGAAAGTTTATAAGACACGCCTTGGCGGCAATCAGGTCGAAGCCTTAAGCAACATCAATTTTTCCGTAGAACCAGGTGAGTTTATTGCAATCATGGGAGAATCCGGAAGCGGTAAGACTACTCTCTTGAATATCCTTGCAGCTCTTGATACCCCAACATCCGGTGAAATCTATCTGGAAGACACTAGCTTTTCCAACATTAAGGAGAAAGAACGTGCGGCTTTCCGCAGAAATAATCTTGGCTTTGTTTTTCAGGATTTCAATCTGTTAGATACCTTTTCTCTGGAAGATAACATCCTTCTTCCATTGGTTCTTGCAGGAACTCCATATAACACGATGCAGGAAAAGCTGCAGCCAATCGCAGCATCCCTTGGCATCACACAGCTTTTAAAGAAATATCCTTACGAAGTATCCGGTGGTCAGAAGCAGCGTGTCGCTGTCGCAAGAGCACTGATTACTTCTCCAAAGTTATTATTAGCAGATGAGCCAACAGGTGCCTTAGACTCCAAAGCCAGCGTGAATTTGCTAAACGAATTCTCCAAAATTAACGCAGCCGGTCAGACTATCCTCATGGTAACTCACAGTGTCCGTGCAGCATGCTATGCTTCCAGAGTTCTTTTTATCAAAGACGGTATTGTTTATCACCAGATTTACAAGGGCAATTCCGATGAAACAGAAATGTATAAGAAGATTAACGACACCCTCACCTCTTTATCATCCGGAGGTGCAGACCATGAATAAGCATCTTTATGAGAAATTAGCCATTACTAACATTCGCAAAAACGGTAAGCTCTATCTTCCTTACCTGCTTACCATTATTGGAAGTATGATGTTTTACTACATTCTTACTTCTATTGCAAACAATCCAACGATTTATGATACCGTGACCAAAAAAGAAGCTTTTAAGGGCGCCGAATTTTTATGCCAGATTCTTCAAGCCGGTTCCTTTGTGGCTGCTCTCCTTGCCTTTATCTTTTTACTGTACGCAAACAGCTTTGTCCTCAAGCATCAGAAAAAGCAGTTAGGACTTTACCGTGTATTAGGCATGGAACGTAAACACATTGCAAGAATCGTCACCACTGAGGTCGTATTTATTTTTGCAATCGGTCTTGTAACTGCACTGTTTTTTGGCATTTTATTTGATAAACTCATGCTGGTTCTGCTCTTTAAGATTATTGGACAGACTGCACAAGCAGGCTTTCACCTTTCCTTGGCAATTATCCTTCGGACACTTGCATTAGCTGCCGGAATCGCTGCATTGGTATTGCTGCGCAGCATGCTAAGCGTATTATCTGCCAAAGATGTGGAACTGCTTAAGAGTGCTAAAATGGGTGAGCAGGAACCAAAGAACCGTCCTCTTTACACACTTGTAGGTGTTGTATTTCTTGCCATTGGTTATGGCATTGCTTTACATGCAAACAATGGCGGTTCTGCCATTATGAATTTCTTCCCTGCTGCACTTTGCGTTATGGCTGCTACTTATATTTTATTTGCAGCCGGAAGTATCACCCTGTTAAAGCTATTAAAGAAAAACAAAAACTACTATTATACAACCAGGCATTTTATCAGCGTATCGAGTCTTCTTTATCGAATGAAACAAAACGCAAATGGATTAGCAACGATCTGTATCCTTTCTACTGCTGCCATCGTTGTTCTGTCTGCCGGAGCTTCTCTCTATGCCAATGGCGAGCGAAGCATTAACGAACAGTTTCCACGTATGATTCAGTTTGCTACACCTGTAAACGAAAAAGATATTGCAAACGAATTATTACAGAATACTCTTTCTGAGCACTCTATGACGGCTGAGAATGCAGTTACTTGCACATATGCACAAGGACTTTTTGTGAAAACAGAAAATGGTATTGCCTCATTAGACAGCATAAACTCCGATTCAAACAGCATGGCTGATATTTTTACCATGATGCCGGATACTTTCCTTCTGACTCTTGATGAATACAATCGTTTTAATCAGGCAAATGAAACATTATCCGATACAGAAATTCTGCTTTATGCATCCGACAATTTCTATACAGACGATACCTTAACCTATTTGGATGTAACCTACAAAATCAAAGGAACTGCTGATCATGATTGTCTTGACTTTATCGCTGACACTTCCATGTCACTGTTCTCTAAGCTTTTGATTGTTGTTCCAAATGATGAAGTATTACAAAAGTTTATGGGCGACCAATCCCTTTCCTCACAAGTTACCTGGACAGGACTTGACTTAAGCGGAAGTGACGAAGAGATTCTTGCTTTTTACCACTCCTTATCTGAGGAATATGCTGCAAATGGAATTACTTATGAGTTATCCGCAAAGCAACAAGAGCAGGAATACTTCTACAGCACATATGGCGGCATTCTCTTTATTGGTGTTGTACTTGGTATTTTGTTTATTCTTTCTACTGCAATGATTATCTACTACAAACAGATATCAGAAGGCTACGAAGATAAAGAGCGTTTCCTGATCATGCAGAAGGTAGGCTTATCCAAGCAGGAAATCAAGAAATCCATACACTCACAGATTATGTTAGTGTTCTTCCTCCCACTTGCTGCCGCTGTCATTCACTCTGCTGTTGCACTGAAAATTGTTGCAAACTGCCTTAGAATGGTTATCCTTGTGCATATGCCAACCTTTATCTTAAGTACAGCCATCATCTGTATCCTCTTCTCTTTGGTATACATGATTGTATATAAGATTACTTCGAAAGAATATTATAATATTGTAAATGAGTAAGATATAGGGCGGTCACGCTAATGCGTGCCGCCCTGTGCCTTTAATCTATATCGGATTAATAAAATGACCGCCATTATCGGCATTACAACCATCCAAATCACCATATAAAGCATCATTCCCACCTCTGTCCGCGTCAAAATCATTGGTAAAAACGTACCATATAGATTGGAAAAAGCGTGTAATAAGATTGCAGGAAGCAATTTTCCGGTTTTTACTGTCACGTAACTCCATATTAACCCAAGTACAAAAGTATAGAACATCTGAGGAATACCTAGCGAGATCACATGTGGTAACGCAAAGAAAATTGCACACACAATAATGACACTTCTGTCACCTAATGGCCTTAATCTCTCTAATACAAGCTTTCGGAAAAGTATCTCTTCCATAATAGGATTAAAAATCAATAACAATACGATATAGAAAATCAAATAGTTACTGACCTGTTCAAAAACCACTCCTGTCATTTCATTCCCAAGTGCAAGCCACATGATGTTTACCACAAACATCACGAACATACTCACCCCAGACTGAATTATGCCAATTCGAATAAAGGAACTCACTGGCAGCTTTTTCTCCGAGCTTTCTTCCAGCCGTTGCACTTTCATCTTTCGAACCAGAAAAAAGAATATCGGCAACGCTACTCCATATGGAATAACCATAGAGGAGAGAACCATTTGCAGCACTTCCGGTACCTTCCCTGCTAAAAACGGATCTATGAAATATGTATATCCTCTTGTAATACCAAACCATACACACAAACTCAAAAACATTTGAATGATAATCGTTACTTTTGCTTTCATTTCAAGTCCTCCTGAAAAGTTGCTAATGCCAGATTCAAGTCTGTTTCCTTCTTTTTTTCCTTCCAATATTTAAAAAGCAATGTGGCAATCAGGCCAAACGCAAATCCTCCTGTGATGCTCCATATATTTTCCTTTGCAGGATCAAACGGCTGTCCAAGATTTAATATCGTAATTACCGTAATCGCATAATACACTGGTATGAATAACATGCGCTTTAGCATAACAGGTAATCTTAACATCCATTGGCGTTCCTCTACTTCCATACGAAATGCAGTAACCACCCCAATCGCAATTGACATTCCCAAAAGCTTTAATAATTGTATTGGTGAAATCATACATTCTTCTATCAGCATGATAAAAGTAAATGTTACCACTAGCATCGTATACATTTTTGTACTCAGTTGAATGACTCTCCAAAGAAACCTTTTTTTCATCTTATTTTTCACCTTTCATTCCTAATCTGATTTTTAAATCATTTACATACATTCTTGATACCATTAGCCATTCACCATTTTTTAATAATAGCTTAAGGCGTCTTCCTTCTTCCGTCTGGATTTTTTGAATATAACGTAGATTTACAACAACCGATTTGGAAATTCTCAAGAAACATCTCTGGTCACATATCATTTCGATTTCATATAATTTGTAACCCATCTCGTATATCTCATTTTGAAGATATGCAAATACCTTTTTCTCAACAGCTTCAAAGTATAAAACCTCATTCATAACAAAAGGAATGGTGTCACCGTTTTCTTTTTTCCCAAGCAAGGTATGCTGTACGGACTGGATACTGTTTATCATATTCTCGACTTCCTGATCTCTCTTTTCACACAAAATATGAACTTCCGTCTCCCTGATATCCGGTCTTTCTTTTACAAATAATTTCATCTCCAAGCCTCCTACTTATGTATACTAACAAGAAGTTGCCAGATTTTCCATGATATTGGAATAAAAGGTACAAAAAAGGAAATAAGATGTCCACTCTTTCATCCAACAACCTTACAAAATCGTAAGAAACACGTAAGCAATTGTAAGCCAAATCGATGGTTGGCGCATTTCCCCTTTGCTATACTAATCTTGTTCATAGGACATAAGACAAAATAACAATATATACTTAAGGAGACTAAACCCATGAAAACCTTTCTCAAAATCTTAAAAGGAGTCGGAATCACCATTTTCCTTCTTGTTGCAATACTTACCATCGGAGTAATCATTTACTTAAATTATGAATCCATATTAGCAAGACATAAGATTGCAGACACACAAAAATATGCCGCTTCTGTCACAGAGCTTACCATCCCGGATTCTGCAAAGGTTGTATCTCTTGGTGAAGCATCCCACGGCAACATTGAATTTCAGGAATTAAAATTAACAGTATTACAAGAACTTGTAGAAAACTACGGCTTTACTGCTTTTGCTCTGGAACTTGATTTTGGTGAGGGAATTGCTATCAACGAATATATCTTAGGTGGAGAAGGATCTTCCGAAGAACTTTTAGAGAATACCTCCTTTCCTATCTATCACACCACCCAGATGCAGGAATTAATCGAATGGATGCGTTGCTATAATGAAACGGTTTCCAAAGACAAACAAATCCGCTTTTATGGATTTGATATGCAAATTGGCGCAGACAGCGCTAAATATGTTATAGACTTCTGTAATAAAAATTCCATCACGAGTATTCATGATGATCTTGACGCCATCACAGTACTTACCGATGCAAGCTTTCAGCTTAATGAGACAATTGCTGCGAACTTAAGTAATAACCTTGAACGTATTCTGATTGCTTTGGAAGAGTATGGCACTTCCTATTCTTCTGACCAATTTGACTTATCTTACGAATCCGCTGTACAGGCAACTCATACTCTGCTTCAAGTCGTAAATAACTGGCTTTTGGATACACCTTATTACGATTATCGTGACCGCTGTATGGCTGATAATGTACTTTGGATTTTAGATACCGAAGAGAGAATCGGCAGTGGACGAATTATGATTGCCGGACACAACGGTCATATCGCTAAATCTGACACAGAATTCACCTGTATGGGTGAAAATTTACATGAGGACCTGGGTTCTGCTTATTACGCAATTGGAACGGATTATTTCACAGCCGATGTTAACATCCATGACAACAGCACAATGTATGAGAATCCCCAGAGAAGAACTCATCATTTCTGTTCTCAGGATCCATTAGCTTATCAGGCTCGTTACATGGAAAATAACATGTATTTTCTGGATTTTGCCAGTGTCGAAGAAGAAAGCAGCGAACTTTACGAACAGCTTCATACCAATACAAGAATGGCAGCTGTTGGCGAAGGCTATATGTGGTTATGGTATGTTTTCACCGATTCTATCCGCCCGCTGCAAGTACCTGCCGACTTATATGACGGTATGATTTATGTCTATCATGCAGAACCCATTTCTGTATGGGAATAATGCTTATCACATAAAAAACACGCAGTCCACATAAACTGTGAATTGCGTGTTTTTCAGCTTTTATTTCTTCTTGACTAGATAACATGAGGTTCAATCGCTTATTGCATTCTCTATCGCCTTTTTCATAACCTTGCTGGAATTGGTCGCTCCACTTACTGCATCAACGTCGATTTTCTGCTGTTCTACCACATCATTTAAAATAACCTCTGCCGCCTCTCCTCGTTCATGTCTGTGTTCTAAAAGGGTAACAGACTGGATTCTGCCATCCTGCACTTCCACTCTTACCTTCGCATAAATGTATCCTGCATCATATTCACCTTCATAGATGCCATCTTCTATCTTTGATAAATCAAGCTCTTCTATCTCTATTCCATTCACTTTTTGTTGATAATCTGCAAAATCCATAAAATACGTAGCCATATGCCCTACCATCAATACCGCACCCACGATTGTCATTGCCCGATGCCACCACATCTTTTTCTCTTTCTGCTTGATTGTATGACATAGGAAAATCAATAATAAAAGAACAACAACCATACTGATTCCCGAAATATTTACGAATAAACTACGATTAGCCACTACCGGTATTACAAAGACCACATGTAAAGCAACTAATATCAACATAGCAGCACTAAGCGGCTTATGCATTTTCATTAATATCTGATCTAATTTAACAAAATGACAGCGTTTTGTGATTGCTTTCATACTTAATAACAAAAAGCAGATAACACATAAATATCCTAATACAATTCCCATGCTATTTTTCCTCCCCTACTGCTATAGCACGATACAACGTATCAAATCCATACGCAAGAAAATCCTCTTTCTTCATTCCTATCTGCTGCCCGATATAATCTTCCTTATTGGCTGCAAGTTGTATCAAACCGGAAATCATCCCCCAAAAGGCAAAAATAGTAGGAACCACTTCTATATCAGACCGTATCTGTCCTGACGCAATTCCTTCTTTTAAAAAATCCGCTAATAATGCATTAATCTGTTCGCCAATCATAAAGGTCTCTTTTTCTTCTGGTAAAAAGTTCGTTGTTTCAAAATCAATATTGATGGTTTCCAGTACCAGCTTAAAATAGAATGGGTATTCTTCCTGATATTTTAACAACGACTGACAGATTTCCTGATAGCGTTTCTTAGTATCGGTATATTTCTCCAAAGCCAGTTGCATATAATCATATAATTTCTGCATGCTTTCCAGTACCAGAACTCCTACCAGTTCTTCTTTATTCTTAAAATAGACATAAAGTGTTGCTTTACTATAGCCTGCTTCCCTTGCAATATCATTCATGGAAGTATTATTCATTCCCTTTTTCATAAAAAGTTGTTCTGCTGCTGTTGCAATATTCTTTCTGTGTATACTTTGCGGTTCCTTCTTTCTTCGTGCCATAAAAATAAAACCTCCTCAATAATTAAACCAACAGTTTAATTATGAAGAAGTTTTATTATTTTGTCAAGCAATTTACTTTTTCTACCGCAATGATATAATAAATCTAAAAAATTAATCTGATTTAGGAGTTATATGATATGGTTTCCCTTTTATTAGCAATCATTTATCTGGCATTTATCAGCTTAGGTCTGCCGGATTCTCTCTTAGGCTCAGCATGGCCTGTTATGTACAAAGAGCTGGCTGCTCCGCTATCCTACGCTGGCATCATTTCTATGATTATTTCAGGAGGTACGATTGTTTCCAGTCTCTTCTCTGATAAAATCACAAGGAAATTAGGAACCGGAATGGTAACATCTGTCAGCGTTTTACTCACGGCAGGCGCCTTATTTGGTTTTTCGATTTCTAATTCCTTTGTTATGCTTTGCATCTTCGCCATTCCGTATGGACTGGGGGCAGGCGCCATTGACGCCGCATTAAACAATTATGTCGCACTTCACTATAGTTCCAGACACATGAGCTGGCTGCATTGCTTCTGGGGCGTAGGCGCTTCCATCAGTCCTTATATCATGGGCTATGCCATCGGCGCTGGACATGGCTGGAGAAATGGCTACCGCATCGTATCCATCATCCAGATTGTTCTCACCGTGATTATCTTTGCATCCCTGCCACTCTGGGAAAAGAAAAACACTGCCGCTAAGGACAGTGAAGATTACGAAGCACCGATTGGTCTTATGGATGCCATAAAAATAAAAGGTGTCATTTATATTTTAATTGCCTTTTTATCCTATTGTGCCTTTGAAGCTACCTGTGGACTTTGGGCAAGTTCTTATCTGGTAGAAAACAGAGGTCTCGATAGCCAGACCGCAGCAAACTTTGCTTCGCTCTTTTACCTTGGAATCACCTTAGGTCGTTTTCTAAGTGGCTTTATCACAGATAAACTTGGAGATAAAACCATGATACGAATCGGTTCTGCCATTATTCTTGTGGGAATCTTATTGGTTGCCTTACCAACAAGTACGAACCTACTGGCACTTGGTGGACTTTTCATCATCGGGCTTGGCGCCGCACCTGTATATCCTTCCATTATCCATTCCACTCCAACAAATTTTGGAAAGGAGAATTCTTCTATTATTATTGGAATTCAAATGTCAAGCGCATATATAGGCAGCACCTTTATGCCACCGCTTTTTGGATTTCTTGCTGAGAATACTACGATTGCCATTTATCCATTTTACCTTGTATTCTTCGTTGTCATGCTGATTATTATGTCTGAGACACTGAATCGCGCAATCACGAATAGAAAGTAAAAAGCTATATTTTTATTTATATTTCTATATCGCTTGCATCCGACAAATGCAGTTTGGTATAGAGGAACACTCTGTCTCCTTCATGTAGAACCATATTTCCATTGGGAATCAGTGCTTTGCCTCTACGCTTTACAAGCACGATAATAGAATGACGGGAAATATCCAAATCTCTGATGCGTAATCCTGTCCACGGATTTTTCTTTCTAAGGATAATCTCCTTAAGATTGATATTTTCATTTTCCTCATAGGGTTCTGCACCAAGGACAATCGTATCGTCTTCCTGTATCACAACATCTCCACGTGGAATGATAAGCTCCTCCCTGCGCTTAATAATCGAAACAATAACGCCGGCGGGGAGCTTTAAATCTGCAATTCTCTTACCCACCCAGTGATCCTCTTCGTTCATATGAATCTTAATAAAGCGCATATCTGCTTCATATCCATATTCTGCTCTTTTCTTAATGTCCGAATACTGATCTACAAATCCAGCTGAAATAATACCTGTTGGAATGGCAACCATACCCACTCCTAAAAAAGTAATAAAAATACCGAATACTTTTCCCATTGTAGTAATGGGGTAAATATCACCATAGCCAACCGTAAGAAGCGTTGACGCCGACCACCAGATACCCGAAAAGGCATTCTGGAAAACCTCCGGCTGTGCTTCATGCTCCAGGCTATACATACAAAGACTGGATGCCACCATGAGTACCAGAATAATAAAAACTGATGAAAATAACTGCTGCTTTTTTCCACTAATGACATCTTTGATGACGCTAAGCGAATCATAGTACGCGTTGATTCGGAAAAGACGCAAAATACGTACAATTCGTATCATTCGGAAAGCGACTGTTCCTGACGGGAAGAAAACAGGCAGATAATACGTTAAAAAGGAAAGTAAATCCACAATTCCCGTAAAGGAAAATATATATTTCTGCGCTGCATGTTTCTCAGATAATTCCCGATACAAAAATCTCGCTGTCCATAATCTTAACAGGTAATCCACACAGAAAAATCCAACGGTTATCTCTTCAATCAAAACAAGCCAGAATCCATATTGCTCACGCAAATCCGCATACGTATACATAATGCTCACAACCAGATTAATGATAATCGTAAATGCATTGATAAAATCATAAGCGCGACTGACTTTGTCAAGATCATTTCCAACCTCTATAATTTCACCTCTATAATTTCAAACACTCTTTTTCTGCGTTTATACCATTTCTCTCTCATTTTAAAGGCCCCCAAAATATACTGTGCTACTATTGTAGTATATCTTGGGGGATTTGGCTAGATTCAGAACATATGAAAATAAATAATGAAAATAAACAAGACGATCAACTTCCCGTACTGGTATATCTTTTCACACTGATTCTCCAGAATAAGTATGCAATCACATAGATTACCACACCTACAAGTGGTGCGATATACATATATGCTTCATGATATAGTACCATATCGTCCTTTCGAAGCAAATACTGCGCTGGAAAATAATTGACAAAAGCAAATGGCACAACGTAAATCATTATGGTTTGAATCACCTTGTGATAGATACTGATTGGATATCCCGCAAACTTTCTCATATTCCAGTAAAAGATTTCCCGAATACTTCCGGTTTCCATAAAATAAAAGCTAAGCGCCGAAAAAATAATAAACATACCACCTTGTATTAACACACCACCGGTAATCGCACCTATATAATACAAAATAGTCATCAGATTCCATTGAATCCCTACTCTTCCTGCTGAAAAAACAAATAAAAGAATACCAAGTGTTCCATGTCCGGCAGTTGCCAATATGTCTGCATTATTCAAAATAAGCTGAAATAACAGTCCTCTCGGTCTTACCATCAGACGGTCAAATCTTCCTTCTCGAATCGTATCCGAAAACTGACGTAAATCTGCAAAGAGTGCTACCACAATCGCATACGTCAAAAACAGGATACTAAACAAAAACAACATTTCATTGATATTCCAGCCATTAATCTGGTCAAACTTTAAAAGTGCCAGATAAATGACTATGATATTGGTAGATTCCCTGACAAAAACAGCTAACGTGGCAACAAAAGAATCCAGCCTGTATTGTAATCTGCTGCGAACACTCATCTTCAATGACTGCATCGCAATTCTTATTTCACCCATGTTAATAACCATACCTTTCCAATACCTGCAAACTTTGGGCCGCAGGCACAAATTTGCGTGTGAAAAATTTATTTTTCACACTAACCTCCTTGTACCACCAGCTTTTTAACACCCTTTTTCCAGAAGAAATGGGCAATACACCCTAGCAAAAGAATCCATATAAGCTGAATGAGCAATTTCGTGAAAAGCTCTGTTCCTTGTATCTCTCCAAGATAAATCTGAACGGGGGTAAAATAAATCGATTCAAATGGTGTCCACGCGATTATCTTTTTCATAACAGATGGCATAAACCACAGCGGCAATAACGTTCCTGATAAAATTCTGACAATCACATTCTTAATTGTCATAATTCCCCACACACTAAAGAGCCAGAAGCTCCATGTCTGCACGATAAAACCGATGAACCACTGAATCAGATACCCCAAGCCAACACTCATAACCATAAGCAAAAAATGCCAAAAACTCTTTGGTGGGCAAAGCTTGGTATAAAACATAGTAAGTACCACTGCCGGAAGAAAATGAAATACAATCTTAAAAACTGCTTCTCCAATATTCTCCGCCAACAGCCGCAACGTAAAGTTAACCGGTTTTAAGAATTCATTCGTAATGCTGCCATCACGCACCTTATCCTGCAAAAACATTTCATTGTATTCAAAAGCACTGGATAACCCCAAAGAAATCACAAAGTTGGTTGCTACCATTGCAAAAGAGATTCCATCCACTTCTGCTGCCTCTGCGTATAATGCCTTATAAATACACAGGTACACAACAATAGTAATGAACATATTCACAATTCCCATAAAGAATTCTAACCGATAGGTCATTTTATTCTGAAACTTCTTGAGCGCAAATTCTAAATAGGTTCTCATGCATGAACACCTCCTATGTTATTGGCATCCAGCAAGACTCTTCCTTCGTATATATCACGGATGATTCCATCGATTTCCGGTTCACAGATGGAAATATCCTTAATGTGATATTGCGTAAACAGCCTCTCCATAACCTCATTCATTGGTATTTCCTTTACATCAAAGGTCTGCACCTGCTTTGTTCCATCCTCCAATAACATTTCCACGGTTTTGGAATGCGCATACTTTGTTTTGATTTCATCAATGCTGCCATCAAATACCTTTTTTCCTGCATCAATGATAATCAATCTGTCACAGACCTTCTCAATATCCTGCATATCATGTGTTGTGAAGATAATGGTCGTTTCCTCGGTCTGATTCATGTATTTTATAAATTCCCGAATCTTTTCCTTGGCTACCACGTCTAATCCGATCGTTGGCTCATCAAAAAAGACAACTTCCGGAGAATGCAGAAGAGCTGCCACAATGTCACCCCGCATTCTTTGTCCTAAGGACAACTGTCTTACCGGCTGATTGATAAAATCTTCCATGTCTAACAATTTTACAAACTTATGTAAGTTTTCCTCGTACTTTTCCTGTGGTATTTTATAGATAAACTTCATCAATTCAAAGCTTTCGATCAACGGCAAATCCCAATTGAGCTGTGTTTTTTGTCCGAAAACGACACCAATATTTTTCACATATTGCTTTCTTTGCTTGTACGGAATATAACCATTCACTCTTAAAGTTCCATCGTCAGGATATAAAATACCTGACAGCATCTTAATCGTCGTTGACTTTCCTGCACCGTTTGGACCAATAAAGCCTACAATTTCACCCTTTTTAATCTGAAAGCTGATATCATCAACTGCCTTCTTGATTTCATATTTTCGGTTAATCAGACCTCGCATCGTCTGCAAGAGTCCTTTATCACGTTTTGCAATTTTATAGTACTTTTTAATTCCCTGTACCTCTATCATATATTCCATCTACTCTTCCCTCTCATAAATCTTCTTAATCGTTCCTTCCAAATCCGGTTCATACAGATGTATATCCTGTAGCTTACATTTCTCCAGAAGGTGTCTTAATATCTGTGCCGTGTCAATCTTTTGCCTGTCGTACACAATACAAACCCCGTCCTTGTCTATACTGATTCTCTCAAATGGCAAATCTTCCAAATCCGGCAGACCTTCCCCTACCTTAATCTCCATATGGTATAGCGGTGAAAATTCCTGCATGATTCTATCCACACTTCCATCAAAAATAATCCTTCCATGATCAATCAGGATAATCCGGTCACATAGCTTTTCTACCTCCACCAAATTATGACTGGTATAAATCATCGTGGTCCGCTTCTCTTCCCGAAGCTTCGCAAAATATTGCATAATCTTATATTTATGCGAAACATCCAAACCAATCATTGCCTCATCCAGTAACAGAATTTTGGGTTCTGCAAGGAGCGCATAAACAAGCTCACACCGCATTCTCTCTCCTAACGATAGGCTGCTTGGTATCTGCTGTAAAAACTCCTTGATTTCAAATACCTTATCCAGCTCTTCCAATCTCTGCAAAGCCTCTTCCTTTGAAATCTGATACATCTGCATACAATGGGCAAACGAATCCTTTACCCTAATGTCTTCCCATAACTGCGTTCTTGTTCCTGACACGTATGTCATATCTTTCAGAACCTCTTTGTGCTCGATTACATTTTCTGCTCCTCCAACTCTGATAAATCCACTATCTGGCTTTATGATTCCTGCCATTACATTTAATAAGGTTGTCTTACCAGCCCCATTCAACCCAATCACTCCAACATTTTCATTGGGCGAAATATGAAAGGAGATATCATGTAAGACTGCTTTTTCCTGCAGCTTCTTCGATACATTTTTCAGAACAATCACAAGCTTCACCTCTTCTCATATTCATGTCTTAGGACAACTCTACAAAAAAATATCCCACACTGCAACACATGTGGGATAAACGACAAGCTATCTGTGATAAACAACGAATCCTGTCTATCCCAGCATAATGCTTACTGTAAACATATTATTTTTCTCATAAATATCGATACTACCCTGATATTTCTCTACGATACTTCGAATCTGCTTCATACCATACCCATGCCCGGGTTCTTCCTTGGTCGATACAAATTCCGGATTCTTTGCAAGTACCGATTCATCAATACTGTTCTTCACCGTAATAATATCAAAGCCTTTCTTTGCCATAATCTGCACTTCCAGCTTCTTATCCTGTGACTCTGACGCCCCTAAAATGGCATTATCCAGTAAATTATTCAACAATGCCGAAAAGTCTACGCTATCCATATAGTCAAACGCAAGGTTTTCAATTTCTGCCTTGATTTCCATCCCCCGTTCTTTTGCCCTGGAAAGCTTATTATTCATGATATAATTAAGCAGAGCATTCCCCACATTAACGTAGGTATACATTTTATTAAGCTTATCTAAGATTTCTCCTGCATAGTCTCTGGCTTCTTTGATTCTGTTTTCCTCCAGATAGGAAAGAATGACAAGTGTATGATTCTTCATATCATGCTTTAATGCTCTTATCTGTTCCTGAATTCTTCGAACTTCTTCCGCCATATCCTGCTGCTTCTCATAATCATATTGCATATCCGACAATTTCTTCTCCATGTCCAGATTATCTGCAATATACCATGTCAGCATTTTATCCAATTCTTCCTGCTTTTGCAGCTCCTGTTTTCTTTTGCCTGCTTCTCTTATAAATAAGAAAAAGAAAAGAACAACAAACAGCGCAAGAATACTGATTAATACGTTCATATTTGTTTCTCACTTTCTAATTTCGAATCGCTTCCATAACTTTCTTACGCACTTCTTTTTCGTAGCTTCTTCCAACAGGAACGCTCTTGCAGACACCTTCGCATTGCAAGTCAATTTCTGTGCTTCTTAGCTTTTCCATATATTCTGCATTAATCAAGTACCCTTTATGACACCTGATAAATCCTTTGCCGCAAAGCTCCTTTTCCATATTGGTCATCGTTTCTCTTATTCTTATGGTATCATTTGAAGTGTAAACATTAAGATAATTTCCTTCCGCTTCTATATAGAAAATATCATGAATTAAGATTCGAATAAGCTCCTGTCCCTTGCTGATTACCAAGTCCTGCTTTCTGTCATTTAACTCTTTCTTAATCCTTTGTGTCAGTTCTTTTAATTCTTCATCGATATATGTTTTACGGATAAATCCGAATGGTCTATAAGCAAATGTCTTATACACTAATGCATCCTGACTGGTTACAAACACCAATATGGTATGAAGCTTATTCTCATTTACATAGGCCGCGATATCCATTCCGCTAAAATATGGCATATCAATATCTAGAAACAGTACATCTACTGGTTTCGTTTGCAGATGCTCCATCATCTCTTTCGAATCTTCTGTACAAAAGTATTCTCCTTGTATCTCCTGTCCTCGAAAGCTTGCTTCAATCTTAGTATAGATATCATTTAATATCCTGCTTTCATCATCGCAAATAGCAATCTGATACATAAACGCTTCCCCTTCCTGCTCTCTCACTGTTTCGAATCAAGCAGAATTATATCATCAAATGGAGCTGAACAAAACCTGTATTTGCACTTTATGTTTACTCATGATATACTTTGCTAGATTTATTTTATAAAATTTTTACAAAGGAGTAACAAAAGATGAATTCAACAATCATCGGACTTTTAGCTGTCATTATTATTTATCTGATAGCTATGGTCATTATCGGCTTTTTCTGTTCTTCTAAGAACAAAGATGTCAGCGATTTCTATCTGGGTGGTAGAAAGCTTGGTCCTATCGTTACTGCTATGAGTGCGGAAGCATCCGACATGAGCAGCTGGCTTTTGATGGGATTGCCTGGTGTGGCATATCTTTCCGGTTGTGCAGATGCAGGCTGGACTGCCATTGGACTTGCAATCGGTACTTATTTAAACTGGCTCATTGTCGCAAAGAGACTTCGCCGTTATACCGCAAAGGCAAATGATTCTATTACACTTCCGGAATTTTTCTCTAACCGTTACAGAGATAACAGCCATGCTTTACTGGCTATTTCAGCCATTATTATTGTAATCTTTTTCATACCATATACGGCTTCCGGCTTTGCTGCCTGCGGAAAGTTATTCTCCACATTGTTCGGTATTCCTTATGCGCCTGCCATGATTGTCAGCGCTATTATTATCGTTGCTTATACTGCACTTGGTGGATTCCTTGCCGCAAGTACCACTGACCTGATTCAAAGTATTGTTATGACCATTGCCTTAATTATCGTTGTCATTTTTGGTGTTAACGTTGCTGGTGGAATGGATGTTGTAATCGCAAACGCACAGTCTTTGGCGGGCTATCTGTCCATGTTCCAGACTCATGACCCTGTTAGCGGTTCTTCCTCTTCCTATAGTGCCCTTACCATCGCATCTACTATGGCGTGGGGCCTTGGCTATTTTGGTATGCCGCATATTTTACTTCGTTTCATGGGTATTGAAGATGAGAATAAACTGAAGCTTTCCAGAAGAATTGCTTCTGTATGGGTTGTCATTTCCATGGCAATTGCTATCTTTATCGGTATTATGGGTTATTCCATGTCAAAGGTTGGCGCCATCGAAATTTTGGAGGGTTCTTCTCAGGCTGAAACATTGATTATTAAAATCGCAATGTTATTAAGCAATCACGGACCTCTTGCCATTATTATGGCTGGCTTAATCTTTGCCGGAATCCTTGCATGTACTATGTCTACCTCAGATTCGCAGCTTCTGGCCGCTTCTTCCAGCGTATCCCAGAACTTACTACATGACTGGCTTGGTATCAAGCTTTCCGAAAAAACTTCTATGCTTGTAGCACGATTAACCGTAGTCGTAATCGCTGTTATTGGTGTCTTCATTGCATGGAATCCTGACAGCTCTGTATTCAACATCGTATCCTTTGCCTGGGCAGGATTTGGTGCTTCCTTCGGACCGGTTATGTTATTTGCATTGTTCTGGAAACGTTCCAATCGAAATGGTGCTTTAGCCGGAATGCTTGTTGGTGGCGTTATGGTATTCGTATGGAAATACCTCATTGCTCCATTAGGTGGCATCTTCGCTATCTACGAGCTGCTTCCTGCATTTATCTGTTCAAGCATTGCTATTGTAGTTGTCAGCCTTCTGACTGCTCCACCTGCAAAAGAAATCGTTGACGAATTTGAAAGTATTTAAATAAGAAAATGACAAAGTCCGCATCCTGAAATACAGGTGCGGACTATTTCGTTTCATCTTAAATTACCTTATCTTGAATTACTCTATCTTAAATTACTTTCACATCATTATAAAAGCAAGCCGCATTCTTTACCAGAAGCTACTTCAAAATGATACTTTACAATTCCTAAATCAAGCTTTGTATAAAATCCTTTTCCAGCTTTTACCTTAACGCTTTCCTCTTCCTGCAAATCAAAATAAAACTTTTGTTGATTCAGCGCAGTAGGTGCTAAAAGTGCTGCTTCCACACCTTCCTTAAACCATTCCGGCATCCCTGTTTTATAGTTGCTGACATCTTGGATTGTCTTTCCAGTATGGGCATTACCTTGCGTCTTACCATATCCTAATGCAATCAAACATACCTGTTTTTCTCCATGCTCTATCTTTGCCATGCTCTTTCCATGTGTCAATGCCACCCAGCAGGTATTCAAACCAAGTTCCTGCGCTTTTAACACAATCTCTTCGCCATAATATCCTACTTCTTCCTCAAGCAACGCGGACTTTTTCCCCACAAGGGCTATATAATTCTTAACTCCACTGAAACTTCCATAACGAGCCATCATAGAATCAAAGCATCTCGGTTCATCATAGAAAATCTGAATATGAAGGTTTGCTTTCTCGTTTATATCTGAAATAAGTTCCTCTAAAACATTTCTCTTTTCGATTTCTATTGTTTTATCCAAATATTGACGTACACTATGTCTTTCTCTTATTGCTTTTATTGTATCCATGTCTCTACCTCCAATTTTTCTCATTCCTTATCACCGCTTCGATCCGGAAGTTGTATGGTAATGTCTCTTGCCAACTGTAATGTGTCTATCAACTGCTCCAACATTTTCATCTCCGGATCAAAGTAATAATAATTTTTCGTTCCTTCTTTTCGTACTTTGACTATTCCGGCATCTTTCAATATCTGCAAATGATGAGAAACTGCCGGGCGTGACAGATTCGTTTTCTCTGTTATCTCTCCCACGCGAG
This sequence comes from uncultured Roseburia sp., assembly GCA_964445375.1. GTDB lineage: Bacteria > Bacillota > Clostridia > Lachnospirales > Lachnospiraceae > COE1. Next base: position 5,775 of record CAYUKO010000044.1, on the reverse strand, counting down.
CTCCTGTACAGCACTCAATTTGCATCATCTCAAGAATAAGATGTTGTCTTGTCTCATCTCCAATGGCAATAAGTATCTTAGCGCAGGATTCGAAACCTTTTGCTAACCTCTTCACATCTTTTTCTATGTCCATGTCATCATCCTTTTCGTTTAAGTCCTTAATCCATTTGGAGTATATCACATAATTGGGGGAAAATATCATTGGTAAAGAAAATCGAGACGAATAAAGACCCAGAAATGCATTTCTGGGTCTTTGAGTGTTAGGTTATTGGATTTTGGTGTCAAAGGGCAAACCTTTCTATCCACTTTGGGGCAAAGTTGCTATCCTGTAGAACACCTGTAGAATTCTATCACCGTAGCGCCTTTTCTCTCCGAAAATTCGCTCCAACTGTCACTGCAAAATTGCATCTTCGAAAGACTTTTGTATCCTCACAAATTTACAATTTCTTATCACGCATGGCATCTCTGAAACCCGCATAAATACTGGCTTTTCCCTACCTTGCAAATGTTCCCAAAAAGCTGCTGCCGGAATAAGAAAATGACCCTGACAGTCCGGAAATTCCAGACCATCAAGGTCATTCATTATTCATACTTTTTCTTCATGTTTCCACACGAACTTTTGTCAATTCACTGGCTAGAGGTTTTGCCCCGAAAGAGGCTGAAAGCCTTTGCCCCGAAATATTTGGATTATTCAAACTCGGCAAGTTTGAAGTGTGAGATATTGTTTTTCATTAGTTTTCTATACATATTTGTATTGAAAATATGTATATTTTGTTCCAATTATTTTTCGTTCTTATCGACTGTAGTACCATTTTAGTACCAAATTTTGGTACTATCGGAGGTAAAAATCGAATAAATTTTCCATCACTGTGAATGGCTCCTCTGGCTGGAAATGAATTTTTCGACTCGTTTTCCCTGATTTGGCTGTCCTGCCGATACTAACCGAGACAGTGAGTTCCAAGTCACTTTCCAACCATGATTTTATTATAGAATCCATTTTGGCAAATTACAAGAAGAATTTTCTGTATCGGAAAGATTCCTGTAAATGCTTTACTGAAATAGCTTTGTAGTACCACAGAATACCTCAACGCCACATTCACAACCTACAGTGAAATCTTAGTACCAATTACCCCGGTACTAAAAATAATAATGTCCATTTTATTATCCATTTCCGGTTCCACCGGCTTTCGGCTGTTAGATTTTGAAATGGTAGTACCACGAGAAAGGATAAGTTCGGGTGGCTTCTTACAAAGTCTGCTTTGGACTAATTCTTCTACCTGTCCATCCCATCATTTCGGCCCAACCAAGCATTTCTTCTCTCTCCTGCATATCTTCATCATTATAAATATCTGCTTCATATATGGTTCTCAGCATTCTGCAGAAGCCACCGATTCCACCTACGTCATCCACAAGCTCTATACCATCCTTATCAATGCAAATCGGACGATGCTTCGCAACAATTTCTTCCAAGCTATCAGCAAACAAAGTTATCTCATCTCCATTTGCTCCAGTCCATGCTCCTGCCATGTCCTTTTCATATATATCTTCACAAGTAATCAACACTTCCCAACCATCGCCATAATCATAGCGATAAACTAATTGTTCCGTAACCGGCAGTACCGGAATATTATGGCTATCCAAAAATTCCCGTTCCTGCTTAAAGCTCCCGAAACGCTTGCTATGATATTCCTCTATCGCATCCTGTATTCTACAATTTGATAACTTTCTTTTTACATCCTTCTTTATATCTGAAAAATCTACTTCCTCACTATTTTTCAGGCATAAAACATCCGACAGTTTCAATCTTTCAACTAACTCATCGCACATCACGTCACAAAACGCATTCATCACCTGATCTATCGTTGCTTCTGTTAATTTTACATTATATGGTTCCGGTTGCTTTTCTGCTCGAAAATCAAACTCACGAACAGTTATTTCATCCCATCTGGCAAACATTCTTTCTACTTCCATCTGGTTTATAAGATAATGCTCACCATAACCTTTATATCTATAGGGACCTGTATACTTTCTTCTCATCCATGACTTAACGCTTTCCCCTTCCCTATAATCATCATCCCAATAGATATCCTCATAATTTTCTGTAGGGAATCTAAAATATACTCCCGCCATTTCAGACCACGTCAGAAACTTATTTTCAGTTAATTCCTTAAAAACATTTTCCGGCAGGCTGAAATTATGCAGATGCCCATTTTGCCATCCAAACATTCTTAAAATAGCATAGTTCAAGGCATGTAAAGTGATATCTGAAGGAACAAGAATATCTCTTGATATTCCGCTTTTTACAGCACCATGTTTTTTAAGTATTTGCATCTCCTCTTCATCCACATATTTCATGTTTAATTCCAAGTGTAATTTCAGTACTTTGTCTTTTTTATCTTCTTTCTTAAATTCTATAATTTTACTCTCTTGCATTTCAGCCTTCCTTTCCGAAGCCAAATTTGCTGCCTTTGACTTTATCACTTGCATAGCTGCCGCTTTACGCATTCTGTTCCTATATTTATCAGATCTTATAGCTTCTTTTGACAATTCTTCACCACCATATACCCCTCTCTCATAGGGCATATATGCCTGTACATTTTTCACTGACATATACAATGTATCCGCTATTTCTTCCGTCGTCATTCCATGTTTTAATAAGTCTCCAATTTTCAAACTGGTATCACTTTCCCATAATCCTTCCGTTATCAGAATCTTACGCACCTTAACGGTTGAAATGCCGGTATCTTTTGCAGTTTCCAAAATCGAATTATTTTTTGCATATGAAGCTATAACAGACTCGACCTGTGTACCTGTAACATTTCCCATACGAACACCTCCGATAGCACTACTATACCCTTAAGTCATTTTCGTGTCAACCTAATCTTTTTAAGCATATTTTTTTGTAATTATCTGCCAAATTGCAACTATTACCAGCCAAACATGAAGCCGTTTAAATCCTCTAATGCTTCACGCAAGCTGTCATCTTCTTCCTGTTCAATTGCCTTCTCTATAAATGCAGCATCACTGTCTGTATACTCTGCATTTATATCATATGACTTACGAACTAATTTCTCTAAACGTCTGCTTTTAGCAGAATCAGTCCGCATACAGTATTCCTCAATTAAAATTCTTGAATATTCATCCATTTCATCACTCTTCCTTGTAGTAACATCATAACCACATCATGACCAACTTGGTTAGGATGTGGTCATGATAATGGTTAAGATGTTGACTCACACATTACAAATAACTCTTAATCCTCAATACAGTCTGCTCTCCCTTCACCTCACTGATAAGTTCAAACAGATTGTCTTTAGTAGCAAAAAGATTCTTAGGATTTCTTCCAATAATCAAATACTGGTTCCTATCATCCAGTGCAATATGCTTTCTTACACTTTCATCCAATAACACATCCGCATTATCAATCACAATCAGTTTTCCACTTGCACCTTTTATAATACTTTCAATATCCTTCTGATAATCCAGATAGTTTAAACACATAATATCGGGATTCAATGCCATACACTCTTTTATAAAAGAAAAGGATGCTGTCTTCCCCGTTCCGGAATCTCCCGTCAGTATTGTAATATTGCTTGTAAATTTAAAATCCAAAACAAACGAAGTATGAACCGTGGAAAAATGCTCCATTACAATTGGCTTACTCTTCATAACTCCACCACTCCTTTAATTCTTCATAATCACAAATCATCTTTTTCCCCAAAGATGTCTGTACGTTTACTGTATCCATCTCAAAAGGGATTAACGCATAATCACTATATACATTTCCTGCATTTAAACCAAACAATATCTCCAAGGCATTATTTCCACATTCCTTCAGACAAAACACCTTATCCGGATTATAAAGCACGTTCAATACGGTCTTGCAGCCAGCAGATAATTTATCTACATCCAATACAATATCATTGAATTTTGAACGCATCTTGAATTTGCTTATTAGCTTTGCACCATCTACGGTCTCTATTATCTCTTCCGCTTTATCATCAAGCTTGAGTGCGGTATTCTGATTGAAATAAATATCATTTAATTCTACATATTCCATATCTTGTGGAATATCCTTTTTATTTTTGAAAATCGTTATCATAATGCCACCTCCAAATTCATATTCTGAAATTGCTTCAAAAGACTGGTGCCCTTACAAATTCGCTTCATTTTCTCTTTAACCGATAATCTGCTCACATCAAGACCGCAAATGTCATCCGGCATTCTTTCTTCCCATTCACAACAGGATTTAATCCAGCATTCGCCAACACTTCCCTTTGAGACCTCGAATCCTGTATTTCTCGTTAAATCAAATAATATTCTGGCAGACAATTGCTCCACATTATAATTATCGACATTCTCATTATATTCTATAATTTCACGAATGTCTTTATAATTAATTTCACCGCTTTGAATTGTTTTAACCAGCTTTTCTCTGGCAGTAATCGCTTTTTCACGTTTCACTAAAAACTCATCGTCCGGTGCATAAATCCATTCTATCAACTCTTTGAATTCAAGCAATATATATTCAAAACAGATAATATCCATTAAAACAACATTTTCTTTATCACCGGCATATTTTCTCAACATTTTTTGCTCCATAGCCACCTGCAAGTTATCAAAGGAATTATCAAACACCACAATATATCTGTTCTCTGTATCTTCCAGAGCCTTTACTGCTTTTACCAGTTCGCTATTGTTCTGCTTACTTTCCAACACTATTTCCGGACACAACTGCCCAAGAAGCGTCTGCCAAAATATGTAACCGGATTTGTTTTTTCTGTCCTCAATCCATAAGTATGTTTTCATCGATGCACTTCCTTCCATCTGCTATTCAATCATAATTTTACCAGTTTGGTAATGGGTGTGATTTGATGATTTTGGTTTGTTTTTTGCTGCATTTTGGTGATATTTTATCTGTAGTTTATGTGGTTTTGAAACGGGTGTACTCAAAATGTACCCAACATGTTCTTTTCGTTTTACTTGTCATCTAACTCGGTATTTATCTTGTACCAACGCATTAAAATGACAAGTCCGATTATAATAAAATATACTTAACAGTGCTTCTAAAATTGGCGAGTTTAATAATACTTTCACTTTGTATTATATCTACACAACTCATTACATCCCTGATTACTTCATCTTGACATTATCTTGCCATCCATTGAGCATTATGCATATATTTAGGATTAGATATGGTATTCTATATCTCATTAACATTTAGTAAAATACACTCATATCCCAAAGATTTCATTCTCTTCTTTATATCCAATGATAAGTATTTTGCATAATATGAATCTGTATTATTTCTATACCCTGACATATATCCTGCAATATAAGTAATTTTTTTATCAAACAATAGACTAAATAAATCCTTGCTTACTGGAATAGTTTTTCCTTTTGATTTATATCGCTTTTCAATTTGAGTATACAATTCATCTAACCTCAATGTTTTCTGCGTTGAAAAAAGAATGCTTCGTAAATAATATGCAGAAGCATATATTTGATTAGTTAAATCTCTACTACCACTTCCATTAAAATGTCCTTTATTACACATCAAATATAAATTATCATCATCCCAAAATAATAAATCTGCTATTTCAAAATTTGAGATTAATGATTTATGCCCCACTATAATATTTTTATCTTCAAAAAAATCATCATTATATTTATCCTCTGAAGCTATATTCTTAGTTAAGCGATACTCTTTTTTTAATCTTTCTGAATGACTTTTATCTTCTTCATATATATTAGAAAATTCATTATCCATTATAT
>CAYUKO010000043.1:0-25636 GCA_964445375.1 uncultured Roseburia sp. | reverse complement strand
CTTTTTTGTCAACTTTCCACAAACCAAATCTGCAATTGTAACACTATATAGATAATTATTCACTAAATCATTCAAGTTCTGCCACATTGGCAATGTGCGACACTCCGAAGCGTACTCACATGGCTTTGCGCCACATTCCAGACAGGATACCGGTGCAAGCGTTCCTTCCATTAAACGTAAGATATCTCCTACCTTGTATTCTGCCGGTTCCCGATTCAACCGATATCCGCCGCCTTTCCCGTGCAGTGCATCAATATAATCATTTTTCGATAACACAGACATAATGCTTTCCAGATATTTTTGCGAAATATTTTGTCGCTTTGCAATTTCTTTTAACGGAATATATTCTGCTTTCTGCTGCTGCTGCGCAAGGTCAATCATAACTCGAAGCGCATACCGTCCCTTTGATGAAATCAACATGATCCTCACTCCACTCCATTAGGGATATCAAAGTGAATACCCTCTTATCATGTATGAATTGTATCATATGGATTTTTATTTCACAATATACATCTTTTATTTAAATCGGGAATACATTCCTGTACTTCCATATAATGCAGCAACCGGATTATGTACAAGAACTCTGTCCTTTACAATCAGTACCGTAGTCGGTGCCTTAGCATACTTTAAAAACAGTGAATCATGACCTACGCAAAGTCCGATCATTATGTTTAAATCCGTTTTCTGTTCATTTAAAATCTTTGCCTGTAAAACAGGATTACACATGGACTCATGCCCACAGCCTCTGTTGAGTTTCTTTTCCTCAGGAATACCGACTCTGGTCTTGTCAATCGCTCCTACCTTGCATCCTACGGTATAATATTCGATTCCTTCTTGATCCAGAATCTTGGTAAATAATCTGGTTTCCGGAATCAATCCTACACAGGTTGCAATACCAACTTTCTTAGCACCCATTCTCTTAATAAATTCTATCGTTTCCTCAACTCTTGTCTTCTGCCCGTAGAAGTCTCCTTCAATTCCTGCTGATACTCTTGCGATATTTCCAACCTGCTCATCCTTGTCATAAATATCCAGACTTTCCTGCAGCAAGTCCTGATCTAACGATTTTGTCAGACAAAATGGCGGATAATTTCCATCTGCATTTTTACATCCGATTGCTCCGCACGCAGAGCAGGTTAGGCACTTCTTTTCTTCCATCTTTCTAACCATGACCTTTCTATATTTAATATGTGTCCTCTACATCATCAAATCGAATAAAAGAATTATCAATCAATGCCTGTGCATCCGTTTCCGGTCGGATAATTCCAATTCTCTGTAATTCTGTTACACTCTTTGCCAATGCATCATAACCACCACTCACAGATGGGACAAAATTATAACTGTCTAAAATGGCTGCATTAAATTCGACATCACCAGAAACATAATTATGATCAATCTGTATCTGTGCTGTTTCTGTTGGATGCTCCTCAATCCATCTGGCGGCCTTCATAACTGCTCTTGTATACTTTGCTGCAAGGTCAGGATGATTAGCTGCTAAATCAGTTGTTACAAAGCTTAAGCAGCAATATTCATCCTTATATTCCTCATCTGTGGTGGTATCAATGATTACCTTAAAACCAAATTCTTTCTCGGCAACTGATACTGCTGGATCCGGTGCGCAAAATGCATCAATTGCACCATTTTGCAGTGCCATAGGCAAATCGGAATTGTTATACACAACGAATTCCACTTCCATATTATCTGCCGTTACTCCAATTCCAGCATTTGCCAAAGAACGTTTTGCCGTTAAACAGGGTGAGTCAGCAAGGCTTGCTACGCCGATTCTTTTGCCTTTTAAATCTGCTACACTATTGATATCAGAATCTCCTGCAACCAATAGCTTTGTACAGCCCGTATGAATTCCCGCCGTAAGCTTCATTGGTAAGCCATTTTCCAATGGCTGTATGAACTTTCCAACTAATCCAAATCCAGCATCTACCTGACCGGAACCAACTGCCTCTGTTATCACACCCTCCATGGCAATTGCTTCAAACTTGAGTCCCTCTTCCTCAAAATAACCATTTTCAATCGCAATATGTATTGGGGCATGACATAATGCTGCACTATATCCAATCTTTACCACATATTCTTCCTGATTCGCTTCTTCCTGGCCGTTCGTTTCCTGTATTGTACCGCAACCTGTTATAACTGACACTGTTGTCACAATTACAAGAAATAAAGTACGGATTTGCCTTTTGATGTCTTTCATAATTCCAGCTCCTTTCCATCCCTACTCTTTATTCCTCAAATAACGGTGTAGAAAGATAACGGTCACCAGAATCTGGAAATACAACTACGATATTTTTCTTTTTATTTTCTTCTCTTTTTGCCAGCTCTATCGCTGCATGAAGCGCAGCTCCAGAAGATATTCCAACAAGAATTCCTTCCTTTTTACCAACTAATCTTCCATTCTTGAATGCATCCTCATTTTCAACGGTGATGATCTCATCATAAATTCCGGTATCCAAGGTATCCGGGACAAAGCCCGGTCCAATTCCCTGAATCTTATGTGCCCCCGGCACTCCCGTTGAAAGGATAGGAGAACCTGCCGGCTCTACTGCAACAACCTTCACATCAGGCTTTTTTGACTTAAGATATTTTCCAATACCCGTAATCGTTCCACCTGTTCCAACTCCTGCTACGAGAATATCCACTTCACCATCGGTATCCTCATAAATCTCCGGACCTGTTGTTTCAAAATGCATTTTTGGATTTTCCGGATTGGCAAACTGCCCCGGGACAAAGCTATTCGGAATCTGTTCTGCCAGTTCCTTTACCTTGGCAATTGCCCCCTTCATTCCGTTAGTACCTTCGGTCAATACCAGCTCTGCTCCATATGCCTTAATGAGCTTACGTCTTTCTACAGACATGCTGTCCGGCATAACGATAATGACCCGATATCCCTTTGCTGTTGCCACACTAGCCAGTCCAATTCCGGTATTACCGGAAGTTGGCTCAATAATTACCGATCCCGGCTTAAGTTCTCCGCTTTTCTCTGCCGCCTCAATCATGGCTTTGGCTATCCGATCCTTTACAGAACCTGCAGGATTAAAATATTCCAGCTTTGCAAAAATCTTTGCCTCAAGCTTTAATTCTTTTTCAATATGCGTAAGCTCCAGAAGTGGAGTTCTTCCTACCAGCTGATCTGCTGATGTATATATATTTGACATGACCTGGCCTCCCTTACCTTTACTTTTCTACTGCAGCAAATCCCTGCTTCAAATCTTCCAGAATATCATCAATATGTTCTGTACCAATAGAAAGTCTAATCGTATTTGGCTTGATTCCCTGTTCCGCAAGTTCTGTAGCATTCAGCTGTGAATGAGTTGTTGTTGCAGGATGGATGACTAAACTCTTTACATCTGCTACATTCGCAAGCAGTGAGAAAATCTCCAGGCTGTCAATAAACTTATGCGCTTCTTCCTGACCACCCTTAATCTCAAAGGTGAAGATTGTCGCTCCACCATTCGGGAAGTATTTCTTGTATAATTTGTTATCCGGGTGATCCGGTAAGGATGGATGGTTCACATGTTCCACCTGTGGATGCGATGCCAAAAATTCTACTACCTTCTTCGTATTTTCTACATGACGCTCCAGTCTTAATGATAAGGTTTCTACTCCCTGCAATAGCAGAAAGGCATTAAATGGAGAAATCGTTGCTCCTGTATCACGAAGCAGAATAGCTCTGATATAAGTTACAAAGGCTGCCGGTCCTGCTGCATCTACAAACGATACGCCATGGTAGCTTGGATTTGGTGCTACAATCGCAGGATATTTACCGCTTGCTTTCCAATCAAACTTACCGGAGTCAACGATAATACCACCAAGCGTTGTTCCATGTCCGCCGATAAACTTTGTTGCTGAATGTACCACAATGTCAGCTCCATGCTCGATTGGACGAATCAAATATGGTGTTCCGAATGTATTATCGATTACAAGCGGTAAACCATGCTTATGTGCAACCTCGGCTATCGCATCAATATCAGGAATATCCGCGTTTGGATTTCCCAAGGTTTCCAGATAGATTGCTTTTGTATTTGGCTGAATTGCTTTCTCTACTTCCTCTAAATCATGCGCATTCACGAAAGTAGTTGTAATTCCATATTGTGGCAGTGTATGTGCCAACAGATTATAGCTTCCACCATAAATGGTTTTCTGTGCTACGATATGGTCACCATTCTGCGCTAATGCCTGAATAGCATATGTAATTGCTGCTGCACCGGATGCTAATGCAAGTGCTGCAACGCCGCCCTCTAAAGCGGCGATTCGCTTTTCTAATACATCCTGTGTGGAGTTGGTTAATCTTCCATAGATATTACCTGAATCCGTTAATCCAAATCTTGCTGCTGCATGAGCTGAATTATGAAATACATATGATGTTGTCTGGTAAATCGGTACTGCTCTTGCACCTGTTACCGGGTCTGGTGTTTCCTGTCCTACGTGAAGCTGAAGTGTTTCAAATCTTAAATTTTTATTGCTCATAATCATAATCTCCTTTATATATCTCAAACATTTTCTAGTTCTTTTTCTGTTATTTTCTCTTATATCTCCAACAATAATCCGTACTGCACATTCGTCCATATCGGAAATTGTGTCTTACTAAATGCGTAAAAATATATGTCATTTCCATTACCTACCAATCTTGTATGTTGGTATGAATATACTCCTCTTTTCCTACTATGTCAATAGGTTTTGTTGAAATTATTTTGAAAACTTTTCCATAATTTCATATTGATTAACTACCACTACGTTACAGCAATATCTAAGCACAAAGAGAGACATTAACTCACTTGGAATTAATGTCTCTCTTTCTATTTTATTTCTTATTATTTTATTCCTTACTATGCTTCCTTGTACATTTCGTAAGAAGCGCCTTCATAACCAATCATCTTCATGGTAGAAAGGTCTATTTCCTCAACAGACTGAGCTACATCCACAACTGGAATACAAGCTCCCTTTTTGATGAACATTGGTACTTCGTTCAGTGCAACATCAATGTAATGATTTCCCTTCTCCATAGTCTGCTCATAGATGCTTCCATCCGGCAGGAACTTAATAAATTTCATTTCTTCCGGAAGATATACGAATCTGCCGCTTGCATTCTGTGTATAAACAGGTGCAATCATGACCTCATTACCAAGCATCAGCTGGTCTTCTGTCTCAATGGCTCTTCTGTCATCCGGATAAACAAATCCCAATGGCTTGAAATACATATCATCCTGTGTTGCCGCCTTCATAAACTCACTGTAAATATATGGAATCAGACGATAGCGAACACCGATTACATGTCTGAAATCTTCTATCTTCTCAAACTGATAGCATTCCTGTTCTCTTGTTCCAAGTGCCGCATGATTACGCATCAATGGAGTAAATACACCAACTGCCAGCCATCGAAGCACCAAATCTCTAGTTGCATGGCTTCCGAATCCGCCAAGGTCTGCTCCGGTATATAAGAAACCACACATATTTAAGGATGGCATCATTTTGATATTCAATAAAATATGTGACCACCATGACTGATTATCCCCTGTCCAGATACCACCATAACGGTGCATACCGATATAAGAAGCACGGGAAAACATCAGCATCTTCTTATCCGGTGCTATTTTTTCAAATGCTTCACTTGCTGCTCTTGTCATGTTAAATCCATATAAGTTATGAACCTGATCATGACGAACCATCTTACCATTTACCTTATGGTAGAAGCGTTTATAGTCCTCCGGACTGTTCTGTAAATGCTCCATGATATTCTTTACTTCTGCCGGAATCTCATTTGCCTGATTCATGATATCATCTGTCTTTTCTGTCTTCTTGGAATCGGATTGATTTGCATAATCCTTAACCGCCTGATTCAATGCGTCAATTCCTTCTCTGGAATAGAAGATTGCAGGCTCATTCATATCATTCCAGAAACCATCAATTCCAGCCTCGATCAGTCTTGCATACTTACTTCCAAACCACTCTCTTGCCTCAGGATTTAAGAAGTCAGGAAAATGTGTCCAGCCTGGCCATACCGCTGCAACAAAGTCACTTCCATCCTCACGCTTACAAAAATACCCCTTTTCTACGCCTTCCTCATAAATGTCATAGCCATCCTCAATCTTAACGCCGGCATCGATAATCGGAATCAGATGAATATGGTTTGCTTTCATCTTCTTCACATACTCTGGAAAATCCGGGAATCTCTCTTCATTTACGGTGAAATCCTTATAATCCTGCATATAGTCAATATCCATATAAACCATATCAATTGGAATCTGGTTATCACGATAACCCGCAACTACCGTATCGATATCCTTCGCATTCTGATAACCCCAACGGCTCTGTCCGAAACCAAATGCAAACTTTGGCGGAATATAGCTTTTTCCAATGATTTTACGAAACTGCTTGGTTACATCATACGCAGACTCCCCTGTAATCACATACATGTCCAAATCTGCTCTCTCACAGCTTACTTTCAAAGTATCCTGTCTGGTATATCCAATATCAAAGGTCAATTTGCCCGGATAATCAAAAAACATACCAACATGCTGCTTTCCTGAAATAATGATAAAATTATGCGCTCCATACAAGGACTGCTTTTCTTCTGTGTGATTCGGATCATCGGCACAATGACTTACATAAATATACCCTCTTTTATTTATACCACGATTTGCCTCACCAAGTCCGTAAATGACATCTGTGTCATCCATTGTATAAGTAAATGCAAAACCATTTTCTATCTCTATTGTTCCAACCTCTGGAACCCCTGCTTCCTTTTCAACCGGTATCGTTACCGCTTCTGTCTCAAAAGGCTCACCAAATACATATTTTTTTACCATAATCAATACCTTCCTTTCTGCTCATTTACTCTATATCTTAGTATAGTTGCTTATCATTTGTCTATTAACAAATTAGCTATTTTTTTACTTATATTTTGTTCTGCATTCCTTTTACCGCTTGTCGCAATGCCACGCTTGTTACTAACATCGTAACCAGCTCTGCAGCCGGAAATGCCAACCATACACCTGTCATACCAAAAAGCTTTGCCATAACAACTGCACACAGAATAATCGCTACAAAGCCTCTCATGACAGATGCTACAAACGCCATTTTCGCAGATTCCACTGCACTTAAAAAGCCCGTCCCTACAATATTGATGCCAGCAAAGAAAAAGCCCAAGAAATACAATCTGATACCAGTAATTCCATACGAAACAAGTGCCACATCCTGTTCGCTGTTAAAGATTGCCACAATCTGCTCTGCTAACAAATAAACAACCGAAATAATCATAACTGCAAGAATACAGGATGTAACCGTTCCAAGAGAAAGAAGCTTCCTTACCGCCTTACTCTCACCCTTTCCATAATATTCGCTGATAAGCGGCTGGGAACCTTGCGACACACCATTAAATACCGATACCGCTACCAGAGAAGTATTGGCTACCACACCATACGCAGCAACACCCACATTACCAGCAAGTCCCAGAATCAGCATATTAAATACAATCGTTGTGACACCGGAAGATATCTCTCCTACAAAAGCAGATACCCCAAGCTGGCAGGATTCTACCAGCTTCTTGATAGAGGGAACTGCCCACTGGAAACGAATGGTACTCTTTTTCGAAAAGAAATGAATACAACATATCATAATGCCAACGACTGGTGAAATTGCCGTAGCAAGGGCTGCTCCCGCCATACCAAGTCCTAGCGGAAACATCAAAATATAATCCATAACGATATTGAATAAGCTGCTAAGCAAGGTTGCTGCCATGGCAACCGAAGGCGCTCCATCATTTCTAACAAACGCATTGCAGATGTGATTCCACATAAAGCATGGAGCAAACAGCATAAAGATTCTTGTATACGGTGTTCCTACCCGAACGATTTCCTCATCTCCGCCAAGAGCTCTTACAAGCTGCCCCGGAAACAGACCGCCGATCATCATAAAAATGGCACCGATAAGCAAAGCACAGAGAATCGCATTGGAAAAATAATATTCTGCGCTGGCATCCTTTTTCGCACGCAATATCTTAAAACGGATTGCAGAACCAACTCCTATCATTGCCCCAATCGCAAAGATAAGGCTATAAAGTGGCAACACCAGATTCAATGCTGTAATACCATTCGTCCCTTCCGCCATAGATATAAAAAAAGTATCTGCAAGAATATAAAAAGAAATTCCTACCATTCCTAATATATTCTGAGACACATACTTTGCAAACTGCTTTCCAACTGACATAATTTCCTCCACTAAAAAATTCTATCGTGATTTTACTTCCTATCTGGTATTCCTGTCTAGTGCTTGTCTTAGGAATCTCATAAAAAAGAATTGCATCGCCTAAATTCTTCTGCTAGAATACAGGTATACGTAGAGATTGTAAATATTATGTAAAGTAACAAAAGGAAGGAGTTTCCTATGCGTTTTGGGAGACAAAAGAAAAGCATCTGCTTCTTATTAATGATATGTATGCTATTTCTTGGAATGTGTTTTGAAAACATTCAGACAGATTCCTCTTTTTCTTGTGAAAACACCACATATACGGTTTCTACTATCAGTTCTGGTGAAAGGACTACGCTTACAAAACAGGTTTATTATGAAGAAAACCTTGCTAAAGAGGAGTCTATTACGGATACCCAACAGGCGGCTAGGCGTATTTTCAGCAGAATCTCCAGGGGTATTTCCCTAAATCTTGCATTTGTGGATATTCTTCCACAAAATTCTCCAATTATTTATACATCGTCTGACTGTGAGCTCGCCAAAGAGTCTTCCAGCAATGCGATTATTGTCAACTACATACATCATAAAGATGGTAAAAAAGCCTAAATACATATTTTTTCGTAATCTTATTTCCTATGGTTGATAAAACTCATAGGCTATTTTGCGTGCGCGCAAAAATATGTTGGAGGTCAAACTATGTTAGAAAATTTAATATTCGCTATTATGGTAGTCATTGCAATCGCAGCCGGTATCTGGGTTTGGTGGCTTGAAAACCATGGTTCCAAACCAGAACATAGGTCTGTTGATGAGGAATGTTAAATGGTAATTTATATGGACATATTCAGTCTTTTTACCATGCTTGGCAGCAAGCCCAAAAAACAGCTAAACCTTGATGAACGTGTGTGGATATCATCTGCCTTTTCCTTAGTACAGGCGCAGAACCAATCCGAACACATTGTAACAGAGCTCCTTACACTTGCCAGTTTCGTAAGCGGTCTTCCTGCTTATTATCCTAAGGGAAGCCTGAAAACAGCCAAGGCAGACAGCACCCGAATCCATGATGAACTGGAACAGCTTAAGGAATGTCTTAAGCAGATTTCCTATACCAGCTTATCATCCGGAGAAAGCTATACAGCCAATCAACTTCTCCTAAGTATGGATGAGCTGACTGGAATCGCAGACCATTTATTACATATTGCAGAGTTATCCAAAAGCATAAGCCGGCAGAAACAGCCGCTTTCCCTTGCTGCTCTTAAGGATTTAAGGGAGTTATGGGACAGAATCGATACACTTCTGCAGAAATTGGAGGAAGCATTCCTGAAAGGTAATTACATTACATGCATGTGGATGAAAAGACAGAATTCTATCATTCAGGAACTAATCAAAGAACTAAAAAAGAACCATATTAAAAGACTACGAAACGGAACGTGCAGTGTAGAAACAGGTATGTTTTTCCTTGAACTGCTTACAGACTGTGAGCAGATTGCAGCTCACTGCACCAACCTGTTTGATGAAACCTTTATTATGGACAGCACAGAAGAAAGGAAAGGTTAACTATTATGAACATTTTACTTTGGATTATCATTATTATCGGCGGAGGTGCAGGCGCATTTTCTTCCCTTTATATTGTTTTCTCTTTAATCGGTACACTTGGATACAAGATTTATCGTACAGCAAGATATCATATATCCATGTTTGATTAACATCCATAGCACCTTTTGTCAAGCAGGCTTTAAGGTGCTATACTAACAGCATTATCATACAACTCAAAGGAGGCAATTGCTTATGACAATTATTATTCTACTTGTATCTGCTGTCATTCTGCTCTGTGTACTGGCAGAGAAATTTTCCGTAAAATTCGGAATGCCAGCATTGATTCTTTTCATGTTTATCGGCATGCTCTTTGGCAGCGACGGTATCTTGAAAATTCCTTTTGATGATTTCAAGCTTGCAGAAAATGTCTGTTCAATTGCCCTCATTTTCATCATGTTTTATGGTGGCTTCAACACAAAATGGAAGCTGGCAAAGCCAATTGCAGGAAAAGCGATTCTCTTATCTACCTTTGGTGTTGTCATAACTGCCGGCATTACTGCTGCGCTTTGCTTTTTCTTCCTGCATTATTCTATGGTAGAGAGTTTTTTAATCGGAGCCGTTCTTTCTTCCACGGATGCAGCCAGCGTGTTTGCCATTCTGCGACAGAAAAAGCTGAACTTAAAGGACGGAACGGCTTCCCTTTTGGAAATGGAAAGTGGTAGTAATGACCCGATTGCTTATATGCTGACCTTTATCGGCATTGGACTTATGGGAACTGGTGGAACAGGAAATATTCCTTTACAGATTTGTACACAGATTGTGTTCGGCATCTTGATTGGTGTTGCATTTGCCGGTGTTTCGGTATGGCTGTTAACGAAAACCGGTCTGGTTTCCGAAGGTCTTGATACGATTTTTATGATTGCCATGGTGCTGTTCTGCTACGGACTGACACAGGTAGGCGGTGGGAACGCATACTTAAGCATCTATATCATGGGAATTCTGATTGGTAACAGCAAAATCAAAAATAAAGCGACCTTGATTCCGTTTTTTGATGGTGTCACCAGTCTTGCCCAGATTTTGATTTTCTTCTTATTAGGATTGCTTTCCTTCCCGCATCAGATGCCTCAGATTATTCCGGCAGCACTTGCCATTACCGTTTTTATTACACTGATTGCAAGACCTGTCGCTGTCTTTGCCCTGCTTGCACCATTCCGATGCAGCCTGAATCAGTGTCTTCTGGTATCGTGGGCTGGACTTCGAGGTGCTGCATCTTCGGTATTTGCGATTATGGCAATCTCTAATGGCGTTACTATGTCGCATGACCTGTTTCATATCGTGTTCATGGTATCCTTATTCTCCGTTTCCGTACAGGGAACCTTACTTCCAAAGGTTGCACAAAAGCTTCATATGATTGACGAAACCGCCGATGTAAGAAAGACGTTCAATGACTATCAGGAAGAATCTGCGATTACCCTGATGCGTATGTATATCCCGGAGGGACACAATTGGGAGAACAAGCAGGTAAAAGATGTTCACGTTCCAACCGGTTCGCTTGCCATTATGATCAAACGTAATCACGAAACCATTATCACCAAAGGCGACACAAAGATTCTTGCCGGCGATGACGTTATCTTAAGCGTTCCTGCTTATGAGCCTGCCGAGCATGAAAAGCTTGAGGAAATCAAGATTGAAAAAACTCATGCATGGTGCAATAAGGCAATCTGGGAACTGAATCTTCCAGCAGATGCACTCGTTGCCATGATTATCAGAGGCTCTGAGAATCTGATTCCCGATGGCAAGACCGTCATACAGGAAAATGACACCGTTGTCATGTATCATTAAACATATGTTAAAAGCCGGAACTTTCTCTGTTCCGGCTTTCCTACTTTTATCTTTAAAATTCTTTCTTTTCCATCACTTTCATACTGATTCCTACGGAAATCATAAAACATACCACGAATCCTATCACGAAAGCAATTGCAACTGGAAGAATCTTCATTGTCTCAAACGTCTGAACCATGCCCTGAATCCATAATGTTATGGCATCTTCACTGGCAAACATGGTTTTCGCAAGCTTTTCAATCGCATAAACCGCGACAAAGACAACAACTATCATTCCCATCATTACCATTCGTCCATTTTCTCCACCAAACTTTAGTTGAACAGGTATCATAACCAACTGGAAAAGTGCCAGGACAACATACATCACCACTGCTACCTTTATAAGTTCCAAAACTCCATCACCTACAAATAAACAGCATACACCAGTGGAAACGAGGCAGCCACTCAAGCTGCATCCAAAAGAAAACACATATTTCTCTAACGCATACGTACTTGGTTTAATCGGCATTGTCATAAGAAATGTCGTACTCTTGTCAAATTCATCTGTTGAAATCGTAGTAAGTACTAAGGATCCGCAAAGCATCGTTATATACGCTATCCCAAAGCTCGCGCCACCTTCCCCTTGTGTCAGAAACATAAATACAACAACAAATAATAATATACCAAACAGCTTTTTATTCTTCGCAATAATACAAAAATCCTTGATTAATAATCCTTTCATACTGCCTCTCCCTTCGTTACTAATAACATCAGATCATCAATACTTCCTCTTTCCGCTACCAAGTCACGGTAATTATCCATATAATATTGCTTTTCTTTGGTAAGTAACTGATAACCAAACGCTTCCTCTTTTCGATATAAGATGTATTCTTTATCCATCTTGTCATATTGATCTTTGCTGACCTTTAAGGTTGCGTAATCAGAAAGCAATACATCCGTATCTTCATGAAGGACAATACTTCCATTCTGAATAAAATAGAAGTCATCACATAAGCCTTCCAAATCCGAAGAAATGTGAGAACTAATGAGGATTGCCTTCCCTTCCTGATTCATAAACTCGCGCATTTCATCTAAAAGCTCACTTCTGATTACAGAATCAAGTCCAACGGTTGGCTCGTCCAGAAGGAGCAGCTTTGCATCATAGCTCATGGCAACCAAAAGTTTCAGCTTTGCTTTCATTCCGGTTGAGAATTCTTTTAATTGTTTATCCAATGGCAACTGGTACTTTTCACACTTTTTCAAAAACTGTTCCTTGTTAAATCTGTGATACATTGCCTGCATCATAGCAACAATGTCTTTTATGGTAAGCACACAGCTAAAGGTATTCTCCGCAAGCACAACACCAATTTCTTCCTTATCAGAAATGGTCTGTACCTTCTGATTCTTTCCAAGAATCTCAATCGAACCACCATCTGTCTGAATGAGTCCTAAAATCGACTTAAACAACGTACTCTTTCCTGCTCCGTTTGCACCAATCAGACCGGTGACACACCCCTCTTCTACCTGTAAAGAGCAGTTCAACTTAAAGTCCTTATATTGCTTTTGTACATTCTCTACCCGAAGTAACATACCCTATTCCTCCTCAATAATCATCTCAAATAAATCTTTGATCTCTTCCTTTTTCATGCCACAGCGCCTGCCTGTTCTTATGGCATCCTCAAGCTTTTCTTCTACTTCCTTTTGCTGTGCTTCCTGCATGATATTCTGATTGCCCTCTGCAACAAAGCTTCCCTTTCCATGAACCGTTACGATAAAGCCTTGTTCTTCCAACTGGTCATAGGCTTTCTTCACGGTCAGTGCACTGATTTTTAAATCCTTTGACAGTGTTCGCACACTCGGAAGCATCGTTCCTCCTAACAGCTTTCCTTCCATAATCATGGTCTTAATCTGCCGGATAATCTGTTCATAAATTGGTTCCATCGATGAATTACTTATTATAATATTCACTTTTATCCTCCACATAACAACTATTCGCGAATCTGTATGTTGCAAGAGTTGTATACTGTTATATACTGTTTATCTTTTTCTTAATTAACAGTATATAACAGTACTAAACAGTTGTCAATACCATTAAGAAGTAAAATCGAAAAGAAGCAAACCCAAAAGGATTCGCTTCTCTATCTATATTTCATATCTATTTTAATAATTTCTCAACTTCTGCTACCGCTTTCTCATACCGCTCCTGATAAGAACCGCTTACACTGATAAATTGTTTACCATGTGCTTGAAGCAGCTCCTTAATCTGCCTGCTGTACTTCTCTCTGTCATTTTTAATAACTTCACTTCTGTCGCCATCCTGAACAAATGCCACGTCCGGCTCCATAAACAGAATTAAGTCATATTCGTTCAAAGCATCAATGGCATCTGACAAAGCCTTATTCTTTTCAATATTAGGATCTTCGAGAAAATTCATATAAAACTGGGTAACCAAAGCATCCGTATCAATAAAAAGCACTTTATTGCTATGCTCGATTGCCTTCATCTCATTTAGCTTGTGCTGTAGCAATATCTCCGTAAAATCTTCCGAAAGCATAAGTAAATCCGTTCCTGAGCGCTCTGAAATATCTCTGCCTGCTTCATCAATATAATTGGTATTAAAACGATTGGCAAGATTTATCGTCAACGTTGACTTACTTGTACTTTCACCGCCCATAAGCAGCACCTTCTTCGTATAGTAAGGTCTGACCACCTTAGGCAGCCAGTCCCAGTGCTCATATGGATTCTTTCTAATCTCTGTAGAACTGATTCCATCTCTTGCAAAGATATGTAACTCGCTTTCCGGATAGCATACGTTCCAGAAACTCTTTTCATCATAATCACTTCCACAGAAAACAACATCGATTCGCTGTCCAATCTGCGCCTTTACCTGATCGGCATCCTTCTGCCAGTAATCCGTTGTATACTCCTGCTTCGTTGCCGCATCATCCTCTAACACCAGAATCTTTACATTACCGATGTGCTTTGTTAACTGATACAGCCAACGATAACGTACCCGATAATCAATCTCGCCTCGATTTGTCCCAATACTTAAAACCAGATACAACTGTTCACACAGATTTGCTGCCTGAATGATACAGTTTACATGTCCCATATGCAATGGATTAAAAGAGCCACCATACATTCCAACCTTATATCTCATCTTTGTAACCTACCTTTCCACATTTTTCACTTCGCGTTTCCATTTCACGTACATAATGATTGCATTCAGCAAATAAATACTCCACATGAGCAAAGTAGCAATACTCTCTCCCCCATTTGCAAAGTTTACTGCCCACATAATAACCGTTACAATATCTACCACAATCCATAAAATCCACTGTTCTGCCAGTCGTTTTACAGACAAAATCTGGGCTACTACAGAAACCACCGTACTCATACTGTCCA
Organism: uncultured Roseburia sp.; assembly: GCA_964445375.1. Classification (GTDB taxonomy): domain Bacteria; phylum Bacillota; class Clostridia; order Lachnospirales; family Lachnospiraceae; genus COE1. The sequence goes on along the minus strand of CAYUKO010000043.1, from coordinate 10,678 downwards.
CAAAGGGTAATTGTCCATTTAACGCCTTTAACACAAAGCCATATAATAAAATGGCAATTGCCGTGCAGCCATAAAGGATACAGCTTTTCTTCACAGGCAGACTGCTCTTTACAACTTCTCCACTTTCCTCATCCATGTGCTTCTTCCATGCAAACCAGCCTACAAAATTCATCGGAAAGTAGTAAAGCAGATTCAACATGACTTCTCCATAATACTTTGCGCCAAACGCAATATACGCATAGAACAAGACATTAATTGTACCAAAGATAAAAGAAGACCTTTTTCCCTTTCCTGTCAGCACGACACACCATACTCCTGTCAATGCTGACATAATCCCGATAAAATTGTCCTTCCAGTAAATAGAAAGTGCCAGGATTACTGTGGTTGCGATTGCCAGCCATGCAATATCCGGCTTTTTCCATCCTGTCAGCTCACTTTTTAAATACGTTTTTACTTTTTCTCTCATAACTTTTTCTCCTTTTCCTGTATTTTGTCCTTCCAACAATAGTATTTACTTGGTCGGTTGGCTTCTCCACTTTGTATATTTCCAGTCTCTACGACCATGTCCATAATCTTTTTACGAAAATTGGCTTTGTATAGCTTTTTCCCAAGAATTATTTCATAAATACTCTGCAATTGAGGCAGTGTAAATTCATCCTCCAGCATATGAAATACAATCGGCGCATACTCTATCTTACCTCGAAGCCGTTCCAATCCACATTGTATGATTTTGGCATGATCGAATGCCATCTGATTTTTTATTGCATCCATATGTTCCATGGAAACTTCCATCCAGCAAACATCCGTTACTCTCTTACCTGCCTTTGGATTACATTTTGACTTGTTCACCAGTGCAACATAGGAAACGGATAAAACTCTTAGACGGGGGTCACGCTCTACCTCACCCCATGTATACAATTGCTCTGTATACATATCTGTAATTCCTATCTCCTCCTGCAGACATCGCTTCACTGCATCATCCAGAGACTCTTTTTCTCCTACAAAAGTTCCCGGAAGCGCCAGACAATCCTTAAACGGGAACTCCTCACGTTTGACCAGTAATACTTCCAGCTGTTTATCCTGAACCGTAAAAATTAAAATATCAACAGCAACTGACATTTTCTTATACTGGCTTGCATCATACTCTTCTATAAATTTCTTTTCTAATTGAATATTCATATTTTGCCCCTACTTAGTATCTTTTTGCTACTATCATTATAATAGTATACTTTTGCTACTAAGTCAACTCTTTTTCTTCCATAAGTTCACCTTATATTACGCACAATTAAATCTAATATCGCGCATTCTTGTTTTTATTCACTTTGTCCTGTATAATATACAAAGTAGTAAGATAACCTGTAGTGATGGCTAATACTTTTCACTACTATATATTATGATAAATAAAGAGGTATAAACATGGAAAGAAGAGTAGGTACTATTTCAAGAGGTATTCGCGGACCAATCATTCGTGAAGGAGACAATCTTGTAGATATCACAGTAGAGAGCGTTTTAGGCGCTGCTGAAAGTGAAGGATTTTCCTTAAGAGACAGAGATGTTATCGCTTTAACAGAGTCAATCGTTGCCCGTGCTCAGGGTAATTATGCAACAGTTCAGGATATCGCAGCTGATGTAAAGGCAAAGTTAGGCGGAGAGACTGTTGGTGTTATTTTCCCTATCCTTTCCCGTAACCGTTTTGCTATCAACTTAAAAGGTATCGCAATGGGATGCAAGAAAGTTGTTTTAATGTTAAGTTATCCTAGCGATGAGGTTGGTAACGCATTATTGACATACGACCAGTTAGACGAAGCTGGTATCAATCCTTATTCAGACGTTTTAATATTAGAGAAATACCGTGAATTATTCGGTGAAAATAAACATGAATTCACAGGTGTTGACTATGTAGAATACTACTCAAGCATCATCAAAGAAGCTGGTGCTGAGGTTGAAGTTATCTTTGCAAATCAGGCAAAGACAATTCTTAACTACACAGACTGTGTTATCAACTGCGATATTCATACAAGAGTTCGTACAAAGCGTATCTTAAAGGAAGCTGGCGCAAAGGTTGTTTGCGGCTTAGATGATATCCTTACTGCTCCTGTAAATGGCAGTGGCTACAATGCAAAGTATGGTTTACTTGGTTCTAACAAGTCCACAGAGGATAAGATTAAGTTATTCCCTAACGAATGTAAGGATCTTGTATTGGATATTCAGGCTGCTATCTTGGAAAAGACAGGAAAGCATGTTGAAGTTATGGTATACGGTGACGGTGCTTTCAAGGATCCACAGGGTAAGATCTGGGAATTAGCAGACCCTGTTGTTTCTCCAGCATTTACCGATGGACTTATCGGTACTCCAAACGAATTAAAGTTAAAGTATCTTGCAGATAATGATTTTGCTAACCTTAGCGGTGCAGAATTAAAGGAAGCAATTTCTAACAGCATTAAGTCTAAGCAGGATAATCTGGTTGGTAACATGGCTTCTCAGGGAACAACTCCTAGACAGTTAACTGACTTAATCGGTTCCTTATGTGACTTAACATCCGGTTCCGGTGATAAGGGAACACCAATTATCTTAATTCAGGGATATTTTGATAATTTTACAACAGACTAATACTATAAAAGCTAAGAGCGTGTCAATCATGGCACGCTCTCATTTTTTGTTTTCGATAAACAATTCTTGTAATAAACTTATACAACCGCTATAATTAAATTAAATAACTGATTTTAGGAGGTGCATATATGTCCGAATTTCTTAGTAATATTGAATTATTTCTAACCTATGTCGTTGAATTCTGTACTATCCTTTTAGAGCTATTTGGTATTACCGTTCTGGTCTTTACCTCTATTAAATGCTTTATCCAATGGATTCGCCACGACTCCAGTCTTAGACTTGACCTGGCGCAGGGAATTTCCCTATCTCTTGAATTCAAGATGGGTAGTGAGGTTCTTCGTACCGTGGTTGTCCGTGAATGGGCAGAGCTTGGTATCTTAGGTGCCGTTATTTTGTTACGTGGTACTCTTACTTTCCTAATCCATTGGGAAATCAAACACGAAGAAGAAGCGTTGGAAAAGCATTCTTAATGCCTTTCCAACGCTTCTTCCTTTTCTTATACAATTCCCAATAACTTTCCTATCCAGTATACAACACCAAGTCCCCAGCTTGTCACAATACCGTATAAAATAACCGGTCCCGCAATCGTAAATATTTTGCATCCAATACCAAATACCTGACCTTCTGTCTGATACTCAATTGCAGATGCTACCACAGAATTGGCAAATCCGGTAATCGGCACTAATGCTCCTGCACCGCCCCATTTTACCAATCCACCGTACAGATTAAAGCCTGTCAGTATGGCACTTGCAAGTATCAATAACATGGAACACCAGCTCGCCGCAATCTCTTTGTCCAGACCAAACTGATTCATTGCCATATTCATGATAAACTGCCCAACACAACAGATAGCGCCTCCCGTCACAAATGCCTTTCCCATCTGTACCCAAAGGTTTGTCTTTGGTGAAATCTGTTCCACATACTCCTGATAATCTTTTATCTTTTTATCCATCGCCTTATCCTTCTTTTCCCGATTTTCTAATAGTTATCTCCAAAACGATTTCTTTTATTCTTTTTTAAATTTATGATACACAACTTAGGCTTTGACCTTACACATCAGTCCTAACTTTCTTCCCGTCATTATGTAATCGCAATCTACCTTAAAAGCAGTTGCAATCTTCAACAAAACAACAGCTGAAAATCCTTTTCTGCCTGTTTCTATCTCATAGATACATTTACTCGTTATTCCTACCAATTCCGACATTTCTTCTCTGGTAAGACCATATTGATCCCGCAAACCATGAATCCGGATTCCCGCCTCCCTATAAATCTTAGCATCCTTCATCCGTACAAAACTCCTTTTTCATAACTTATTCCTTCTACTTTATAGGAATAAGGCAACTATCTAGTGTTTTCCGTACGAATGTTGCATTTTCACGCATCTATGTCAAAGTATCTCCTAATCTTCTTCTCTCATGCGTGCCTACTCTCATTCCATACCGAGCCAGCTTAAATCCAAATCTTTTATTGTAAACTAACCTCATTGGAGGTACTAATCCATGAAACTATTATCGAGCTTTATAGATAAAAATATGGATATCAGTGAACGAGATAAAAAGCTGTTACTTTTTTCCATTAACTGCATTTTATATGATGTTAGTAAGTTGTTGCTTTTTTTGCTGATTTTTTCTCTGATACATAGATTAGAATTATTTTTATTTGCTTTTGTCATTTTATTGCCACTTAGAATGATTTCTGGCGGATTACACTTTAAACATTATTCATCCTGCCTGTTCTTCTCATTAGGCTATTTCCTTGTGGTTACCATACCACTTGCAAGCTTACATATGCCACTATCCATCATGCTTCCAAGCTTGCTTTTATGCACGGTAATCAATGTACTCTTTGGCCCGATTCGCTCGGCGTCACGACCACCGCTGCCAGAAGCAGAAATCATAAAATGCAAAAAGAAAACTCTATTTGCATCATGCTTTGGAATCGGACTTGTTATTTTGTTCCGAAATACAAAATTTGCATCTGTAGGATATTGGACTATTCTGCTGCACTCTGCGCAGCTTGTAATAGCATCATTACTTAAGAAAAGAGGTGAAAATCATGCTTAAATTAAAGAATTTTATGAAAATGGGAATGACAACCATGTTATCGATGGTGATGTTGTCATCGTTTTGGGAATTTACTAATGGCGGACCTTGTGTATTTTTATTTGGCGAACCTGAATTTCCCTCAGAGCTAAAGTAAAAAAGGGACTGCTACCAGTTCCTTTCTACTTTGTTATAATTTAATTTTAAAACTCAAAAAATTATCTCCATTATAATTTACATTTTCTATACTAAAATCTGCTTTGTGTACTTTTATAATTTCCTTCACTCTCGTTAATCCCACTCCTCGCATTTTTTCTTTTGTACTATATCCATTAATACAAAATTTTTCCATCTCACTATTTAAATACTTTTTACTTTTATTGGCAACTTCTACAATTATCTTTCCTCCATCCTCTTGAAGCACTTTTACAATTATTTTCTTTTCAATATACCCAGAGTCTAATAATGCCTCTACCGCATTATCAAATAGAATTCCTATAATTTCTATTAATTCTGTTATCTCCTCACGGTTATGAAATCCTATTGAGTGTACTATATGAAAAATATCAATTCCCTTTTCCCTGGCATTCATAAATTTGAAATACAAAAATCCTGTTAATATCGGCTCTGTATGTAACTTTAACAAACTATTAAATGAATTCTCTCTCAATATCATATCGCAATATTCATTCTGTGCCTTTATCAAATCTTTTGGATTATCAATAGTATACTGTAAACATTTAATTGCTGTAATATGATTATCAAATTCATGCTGCCGTACACGTATTGCAGAAATTGCTTCTTCAAAAGTCCTATTATAAGTTTCATATAATTGTAACGCTTTCTCTTTTACTCGTTTTTCATTTTCCGCATTTATCCACAATATTGAAATTATCCCTACTACAATAATAACCAACACTGATTGCAATGTCATTGGTTCATAAGAACAATCTGTTTTTTTATAAAAAAATAAAAGATATCCTGCTATAAGAATGTATGAAAAAACAATAATCATCCCCTTTGTTTTTTCTAACCATTCCGCCAAAACTGATACATATTGTCTCTTCCAGAAAGCGATTATTAAACATATTAAACTATTTATCACAATTCCAACTACATACCTACTTTGCGATATATTAAAAAATATAAATATAACTTTCACAAAGTAAAATACAATTAACTGTAAACAAGGAATTAATATAAACATTAATCCGAATATCTTAATAGCTTTTGTCCACTTTTCAGCTAGTCTTATTTTGGCATATACAATAAGATTTATATACATTATAAGTGCAAGATACCTACACTCTTCTTGGTACTTATATGCTGTTAATACACTAGCTACGTTTAGCAACGAAAATATAATAACATATCTATCTATTAACATTTTCTTTCCAGCCATCTTATGCATACACAATAATATACTTACATATTCCGTAAATATCTCAATAACATTAACTATCATATCCCAACTCTTCAAAGAAATTCTTGCCGATTATTCTTCCAATCTCAAGACACTTTCCATTCTTCATCCTTATGTATCGATTTGTTTTATCAATAGATTCAATATATTTCCGATTGACGATTGCATTTCTGCTACATGAAATAAAAAACTCTCTTGGCAATTCCTTATATAAGCTATTGCATGTTTTGTATTGAATTTCTATTTCATCCTCAACGGTATAAATAATCAATTTTCTTGATATCGTCTCTGCGCATATAATCTGGTCTATCTCAACCGAATAAATGATTCCATCTTTTCGATAGTAAAAGAAACCATTGTCCTTATTGTTCTGCAACGGAAAATTTAACGCTGAAGCAATGAGCTTATAAAGCTTATCCGGGTTAAATGGCTTTTCGATATAACCGTAACAGTGGAGATTATGAAAGGCATTCATTTCTTCATCGATTAGATTGGTAATGAAAATGACTGGAGTAAACTCATACTTCTTCATCTGTCTGATCTTTTCTACAAATTTCATTCCGGACACGTCCTGCTGTTCTGAGCTATCCAAAATGATATCAACTAGGAACAAATCAATCATTTCTTCTATTGCATAGGTATATGCCTTTTCTTTGTTTTCGGCACAAAAAATAGCACCGACAGAATCACATTTCTTTGTTATCTCTACCAGTGCGTCCATACATATCTTATTATCTTCAATTATCAACACATTTCTCTTCATATTACATTCACGCTATCTTTAGGATATTTCTTGCTCCAGTTCTTCAAATACTTTGCTGTTAAAGAATTCTTTCACTGTTATATTCAAGCCATCACAAATCTGCGCAATCGTTACAATTCCAGTATTCTTACTTCCACCATTCATAACATTTTTCAAAGTCGATGGTGCCATACCGGCACTACGGGCCAGTTCATTTATTTTGATATTTTTATCGGCACAAAGTTCTTGTATTCTTTTTACGGTTGCCTCCTGTACCTGCAAAACAAACTCACCCCATTGCAAAATATTTTTCCTTCTATTTTATCCATTTTACAAAAATACTATTCGCAAAGTGGTCCATATATGGTCTTTTTGCCATTTTTTTGCTTTTTTTTCATTTTTATACCCATAGTTCCTTTACAAATTAAAATATGGATGTAATGTACAAAAAAATAGCCTGAGTTTTTCTCAGACTATTTTTATATACTAATATCTTATGCCATTTTATAAATAGATGCGAGCAACTGAACAAATGCAGAATTCCAATAAATCGTTACTTCATTCGTTGAATAGCTTCCTGTCATATCAGTTAATGACTTTGCCGGTGCAGTTTCTTTTGTGAAAATCTGCTTTACGGTATCATCTGCAAGCCAATCACAAGGTCCACCAGAAAGCATTCCTGGCATTGCCTTTCCTAAAAATCCAGAAGGTCTATGATGTGGATGTTTGATTGCATCCGTTCCACATCCTGTAAGGTAACAAAGTCCTAACGGATTTCTTCCAAGCAAATAATGAATCTGTTCTGTAGCCGCCACAAGATATTTCTTATCTCCGGTGAGAACATAAGCATCATATAAATGTAAACCATTATTCGCAGTGTCAAGATTGCTGCCCCATGTATATTCCGTCTTTAACAGTGCCGTTCCATAGCCATCTTCTTCTACAATCTTATATCTTTTTTCTCCTAACTCAATCATGGACTTCTTAATACTGTCTTTCAGTTCTTCGGATGTCGGATATTCTGTCGAAAGATATGCTATATTTCCATAACTACCCATTTCTACCCAACCATAACCATGATAAATCTTTTCCTTCGCAAGTGCTTCAAAGTCCTGACGATACTGCTCATCTCCAAACGCTTTATACAACTCTGCTGCTGCCCAATAACGCTCATCCTTATCACATTCATCATCATACATACCTGTATTGATTTCTGGTGGATTCTTAAAGCCTCCCGGAAGTTCCATACCTTTTAATGCTTCATATGCTTTCTTGGATGCCTTTTCTAATTTTTCCGCATACTCTTTATCATATTTTTTATAAAAACGAATAGCCATTGCTGTTACTGCTGCAAAGTCACCCGTTGCGGTAACTGACACCGGGCTGATTACAAGCTCATCCTTTTCCTCGTCAGGCATAATAAAGCCGCAGAAATTATAGCAGCTTACTTTATGATATAAAGCGCCATCTTCTCTCTGCATCTTCATCATCCAATCAAGCTCATATTTAAGCTCTGCCAAATATGCAGGCATTTCTCCTGTCTTCTGCTCATAGACTGGATTACTATACTTTTGAGCAAGTTTTTCATTCACCTCATATGCTAATAAAAGCTGTGCTACCGCCATTGCTCCAGGTCCTACATATCTTCCATAGTCCCCCGCATCATGCCATCCACCGGACACCTCTTTCTTTTCACTGGTTCCATAAACTACCGCTTCTTCTGTATGACAGGCCTTATGTGCATATATACCTGCTGAAGTTTCCGGTAATTCGCATCCACATCTTTGTAAATAGAAGAAATGCATTGCTTTCTGAAATACATCGTCATATACATTTTCTGCAATTTCAAATGTATCTGACTCACCTATACTTTTTGCATTAATATAATATTTTCCCGCTTCTCTTACTTCCGAAAAATCTCCTACAAAATTGGTTTCTTTTGCAGATTCATTTAGAACTTTCTTATCTGCTCTGCCCTCAAAAACGCAGCTTCCATCACTTCTAAGAACACAATACTCCACTGGTTCTTTTGATTGAAAAGTTACCAGTTTTCTCATATCCGTCTGGTAACCGCACTGATTTACAAATGCTTTCTTGTACATAATTCTGCCCTCCAATGTTCTTATACATCAAACCACTTTTTTATACTTATTTACTATAATAATGGAAAATTTGCTTATTTCATATAGTAAATATTGCAGATTTATTCTGTACAAATTATGTATTTAGCTTTATAAATTACTCCTATTGTATATATTATCATAATCACGTGTAAATCAAATCGTATTACTTTTATGAACGGTGTAATACATAGAAAGAAACATTGAAAATTCTATTATATGGTTTATTGTTTTTAATCTACTCTTCCGCATAGGAAGAGACAATTTCTGCAGCTTGTGCTGCGTTCTGCTCTATAATTTCAATCTACTCTTTCTCGTAAGAAAAGACATTAAATCCTATCATTGTAGATTGGCTTTGTAAAGAAAAACCGAACGTTATTTCGTTAAACTTTTATAATTCTTCTACCTCAACTCCTGCCGGAAAACTTACTCTTGACAAATGTCCCTCTTCTCCGCAATCCTTGCATTTAAATTGCGCAAATCCAATATTATCTTTATTATTCGCAAAGAATTTATGTTCCACATTCTTTCCTTTGCAAGAAGGACACTCTACTGCCTCACCATCATATACACTTTTCAATACTGTTGCCCATTTAATTGGATTCTTGTTCATAATTTGTCTTTCTCCTATATTCTTCCCACCAATATTCTTCTGAGAACAATAGTCCTATTTCAAAATATATCAGTTCTTCATTTGTCATTGCTGATCCAAATAACTTTAACTGCTCCAAATTCACACTTCCATGTCCTAACGTCTTCACCAGTTCTTCTCTAACCCTATTTCAATTCACTCTTCAACGTAAAAAGAGACTACTAAAAAGTGTGCATTTACACATTTTTTAGTAATATTTCAATCTCTTTCTTCGTATTTCAATCCACTCTTCCGCGTAGGAAGAGACTTACTGGTTGGTTTTCTGGTCTTGGTGGAAAAATTATTTCAATCCACTCTTCCGCGTAGGAAGAGACAATCTAGCAGATACATAGTTGCACTAGCATAATTTCAATCCACTCTTCCGCGTAGGAAGAGACAATTCTTCGGTTTGCATAATGTGATAGTCTCCACTATTTCAATCCACTCTTCCGCGTAGGAAGAGACCCAATTCCACTTGCAGGCAATGTCATTAAGATAAGAAAATATATTATACCGAACAGATATGATATCTTACATATCTGTTCTTTTTTTCGTTTTTTTAGAAAAAACACTTGACAAATCAACAGAAAAATGCAGCGAAGCCCTTTGAATATATTACATTTTAGGAGGTTTCGCTTATGCAATTTTCGGAAAAGGTAAAAAGCCGACTATGGAATTTAATTGATGACATGTCTTTGAATGCTTCAGAATTCACGGTTAATCCAAACAAAGATTTTACAAGAAAGAAAAAATGGGATTTTGCAACACTGATGAAATTTATTATTTCAATGGAAAGTCAGTCGTTAAAAAATGAACTTCACAAATATTTTGGTTATACTACAGACTGTCCCAGCACAGCATCGTTTAATCAAAGAAGATCACAAATTCGTGAGAATGCTTTTCAGTCACTTTTTGAATCATTTACTTCTGAATATAGCAACAACACAAACCTTTTTAAAGGTTATAGACTTATTGCTTGTGATGGTTCTGATATAAACATCGCACATAATCCTAATGACAAGGAATCCTATTTTACCAATGGAAAAGCACGAGGATTTAATCAGTTACATCTTAATGCAATGTATGATTTAACAGATAAAATATATACCG
>CAYUKO010000042.1:0-26420 GCA_964445375.1 uncultured Roseburia sp. | reverse complement strand
GGGAGATCCTTGTATTAAGGATGAGAAGTTAACGACCTTTGATTCCCAGAGTACCTGCATCATTGCGGTAAATGATGAGGAATATATCTATATGGGTGACCGTTGGTTTAGCGATAGACTGGCAGAATCTCAATATATATGGCTTCCGATTGATTTTGATGAAGATGGTGGTATGCACCTTGCATATCAGGAGGAATGGGCATTATCAGGTAATTCGTATGCGAATGGGAGATGAACGCAAAGATGAAGGGAAAAGGGCAGATAGGACGATGTGTTGCCGGTATCTTGGCGGCAGCAATGTTATGTGGCACTGTTGATTGTAGTGTAGTTCGGGCTGAGAATACGCAGAAGCAGGAAAAAGAGGAAAGTCTGTTGGACATCATTCATGATTCCATTTCCTATGAAGAGTATCTGGCAAAATATGAGAACAAAGAACATCCAAAGCAGGAGATTGTAATAGAAGGAACGGATTATGCAGAAGCATCCGAGGATTTCTATACAGAAGCAGATGGATTGTGCACGCTGGAAGAAGGAGAGGTTACTTATGAGGTTGATGTGGAAGAAGCAGGACTTTATCAGATAAAACTTTCCTATCATCCAATGGAAGGCAAGAATAATGCGATTGAGCGAGAACTGTATATCAATGGAGAGATTCCATTTGAAAATGCACAGTATCTGGAATTATCAAGAATCTGGACCAATTTAGAAGAAGTCAGACGCGATTCCAGAGATAATGATGTCAGACCAAAGCAGGGCGAAGTCGATCAATGGATGGAGAGCTTTTTAAAAGACAGTGAGGGATATTATCAGAATGCATTTTCCTTCTATTTCAAAGAGGGAACCAATACGATTACCCTGGTTTCTTCCAAAGAGCCTGTAAAGATTGGAAAGATTACACTGACGCAGGAAGAAGAGACCATAAGTTACGAAGAATATAAAGCGAAGAATGAAGCTGCTGGATATACAAAGGTAGAGAATATCAGTCTCAAGGTACAAGGTGAGGATGCCTGTTATAAGTCAGACTCAACATTGTATCCGATTACAGACCGTACCTCTCCAGTGACAGAGCCGTATAACCCAAGTAAGACAAGACTTAATACTATTGGAGGTTCTAACTGGAAAACAGCAGGACAATGGATTACCTGGAATGTAGAAGTCCCAGAGGATGGATTATATGAAGTTGTTCTGCGACACAGACAGAAGCTGAATGAGGGTGTTACGGTTGCGAGAGCAGTATACATAGATGGAAGTCTTCCTTTTAAAGAGGCAGGCGAGTGTAAATTTTATTATAAGAATGACTGGCAGATGAAGGCACTTGGTACAGAGGATGAACCGTATGCTTTCTATCTTGAAAAAGGTGTCCATTCCATTACCATGGAAGTAACGCTTGGTAGTGAGATGGCAGAGATTATAAGAAGAACAGATGAATGTATTGCAGAATTAAACAGAGCATATCGTCAATTGCTTATGGTAATCGGCAGCTCCCCTGACACATTGCGTGATTATCAGTTAGAGACGAAAACTCCCGAAGCATTAGAAATACTCAAACAGCAATACAGCAATATATGTGAGATCAAGCAGTTGGCAGATGAATATGCCAAGGGTTCTTCAGGAAGCCAGTCAGCAGCAGTTGATAATCTTGTGAATCAGCTTGCAACGATGATAAAAAGTCCAAAAACAATTGCTAAACAGTGGACTGCATTTAAAGACAATATTGTTGCACTTGGTTCATGGGAGTTGAAGATGAAGGAGCAACCGCTGGAAATCGATTATCTGCTCTTATGCACACCAGAATGTGCTCTCCCCAAGGCAGAGGCGGGCTTCTTTGCCAAGCTGCTTCATGAAATGAAACAGTTTATGGCAAGTTTCTTCGAAGATTATGACAGTATTGGTGAGGTATATGAAGGCGAGGCACTGGATGTTTGGATTCTTGCCGATAGTACCAATGTTACGAGTATGAGCGGAAGCGGACGTGATCAGGCTACCGTGATTAAAGAATTAGTAGATAACTATTTTATTCCTGAAACGCATATTCCTGTCAATGTAAAGCTGGTTAATAAGGATGTATTGTTATCAGCAACCTTGTCGGGTGAGGGACCTGATGTTGCACTTAATGTAGCAGGAAAGGAACCGATTAATTACGCATTGCGAAATGCAGTAGTTGATTTAACACAGTTTGAGGATTTTGATGAGGTCAAGGGCTGGTTCCATGACGAGGCATTAACTCAGTTTTCGTTTGAAGATGGCGTATATGCATTGCCACAGACGATGTCATTCCATGTAATGTTCTACCGGGCTGATATTTTAAAAGAGCTTGGACTTGAGATTCCTACAACATGGGATGAATATTACGAGGCACTTGCTGTGATTCAGAAAAATAACATGAATATTGGTATTATGCCGGATTATACGACCTTTGCCATGTTCTTATACCAGCATGGTGGTGAATATTACACGGAAGATGGCATGGCAAGCGGACTTGATACAGAAGAGGCAGTAGCAGCATTTAAGCAGTGGTCAGGCAACTATGCAAATTATAAGATGCCAGTTACCTTTGATTTTGCGAATCGTTTCCGAACAGGCGAGATGCCACTTGCTATTGGCGATTATACCAACTATAACTATTTATCTGTTTTTGCGCCGGAGATTCGAGGCTTATGGGGCTTCACGGTAGTTCCGGGATATGAGCAGGAAGATGGAACAATAGACAGAAGTGTATCATCATGGGAAACAGCCGCAATTATTATGAAGACCAGTGAGCAGAAGGAGAATGCATGGGAATTCTTAAAATGGTGGATGAATGCTCAGACACAGTCCGATTACGGAAATGAGATTGAGAATGTGCTTGGTATTTCCGGTCGTGTTGCAACGGCAAATCTGGAAGCCTTAGAGAATCTGCCATGGTCCAATAAGGATTATAAACAGCTGACAGCACAGATGGAGTGGGTGAAGGCGATACCGGAGATACCGGGAAGCTACTATACAGAGAGAAATATCAAGAATGCTTTCTATACAGTCTATAACAATAATGAAGATCCAAGAGAGACTTTGCAGGATATTGTAAAGACCATTAATACAGAGATTGATAGTAAGCGAGAGGAATTTGGACTGCCTGTAAGGGAGTAAGGAGAGAAGGAGAATGAAGCAGGAGCAGAAGCTTTTTCCATTGCTTTGGCAATATGGAAAAATAAAGGGAAAAATGCTGCTAAACAGTATGAAGAGAAATAAGCTTTCTTATCTGTTTATCGCACCATATTGTTTATTGTTTCTGGTATTTTATTTGGTACCGGTATGTACATCAATAGGTCTTAGCTTTACTTATTTTAATGTACTTGAACCACCTGAATTTGTTGGATGGAAGAATTATATAGACTTATTTTTCGCAGACGAAGTGTTTCTGAAGGCAGTAAAGAATACCTTTTTATTTGCAGTCATTACCGGACCGATTGGATATTTTCTGGCATTGTTCATTGCATGGATGATTAATGATATCAAGAACTCTAAGATTAGAGCGTTCATGACATTAATCTTCTATGCACCAACCATATCCGGTCAGGCATACATCGTGTGGAAGTATATTTTCTCAAGTGACCTTTATGGTATGGCAAACGCATGGCTTGTAAAGCTTGGTATCAAATATGCACCAACCTTATGGTTTGAAGATGAGAAGTATATTGTACCGATTCTGGTTGTTGTTGTGTTGTGGATGAGTATGGGAACAGGATTCCTGTCCTTTATTGCAGGTCTGCAGAATGTAGATAAGACATTATACGAAGCCGGATATATGGATGGAATTAAAAACCGATTTCAGGAGCTTTGGTATATTACTCTTCCTTCCATGAAGGAGCAGTTGATGTTTGGTGCGGTTATGACGATTACCAGTTCCTTCTCCATTCATGATCAGCTGGCTGCATTGGCAGGATTCCCAAGTGTGAACTATGCAGCGCATACAGTTGTATCACATCTGGTTGATTACGGAACGGTACGATTTGAGATGGGATATGCATCGGCGATTGCAACATTACTCTTCATGGTAATGATTATCTGTAACAAGCTGGTACAGCTTGTACTGAGAAAGGTTGGTAAATAAGTATGGCATTGATTCCTAGAAGGCACAAGAAGAGAGCAAAACCGAATCATTCCCTTGCCGGTGATATGTGCAGTATCCTTTTGCTGGTATTTATGGGGGCTTTTATGGCACTGCCGCTTGTACTTGCGGTGAGCAATTCGCTCAAACCATTGGAAGAGTTATTTATCTTTCCGCCAAGATTTTTGGTTCGTAATCCGACCTTAAGCAATTTCCATGATGTATTTGTTCTTATGAGCGAGTCGTGGGTTCCTTTCTCAAGATATATTTTTAATACCGTCTTTATTACGATAGTAGGAACGATTGGTCATCTTGCAGTAGCAAGTTTATGTGCATATGCGCTTGCCAAGCATCGTTTCCCAGGAAGAAATTTTATCTTCTGGATTATTGTAACAGCACTTATGTTTTCTTCTCAGGTAACAGCAATTCCTAATTATCTGATTATGTCAAAGATGGGATGGCTGGATTCTTATACCGCATTGATTGCACCAGCTATTGCAAAGCCTTTGGGATTATTCCTGATGAAGCAGTTCATGGAACAGATTCCGGATTCTCTGCTTGAAGCAGCAAGAATCGATGGTGCCAAAGAATTTACGGTATTTTGGAAGATTGCAATGCCTCAGGTAAAGCCTGCATGGTTGACATTGATTATCTTCTGCTTCCAGGATTTATGGAATCTGCAGGGAGCAAATTATATCTTTAGTGAACAGTTAAAGACCTTGCCTTATGCACTGAGTCAGATATCCGCTGCTGGTATATCAAGATCAGGTGCAACGGCAGCAGTAGCAGTCATTATGATGATTGTACCAATCAGTATATTTATTGTAAGTCAGAGTAACATTATTGAAACAATGGCATCTTCCGGTATTAAGGAGTAAGGAGCGCTGGTATGAAAGGAAAATTAAAGAAAGTCATATGCTCCGCTGTAATTGGGGTGTGTATCCTGGCAGAAAGCAGTATGTGTGCATTCGCAGAGGAACCATATGAAACATACAATTTTAACTATTGGGGAGAAGCGGTGATTCAGCCACACTCCTATCAATATAGTGATTCTATTTCTGTTTCGGTAGATGGAAAAAGCTTATCTTTTCCGGAAGATATGTGTATTAGCGATCATGCATTGTATGTTGCTGATACAGGGAACTCAAGAATTCTCAAATTGGACTTAGAAGGAAATGTTGAGAAGATCATTGACAGTGCTAAGACAGAAACGGATAAGTTAAAGGAACCACAGGGAATTTTCCTTACCGATGAAGGGCATCTCTATGTAGCAGATAGCGGAAATGGAAGAATTGTGGAATATGATGAAAATGAAGAATGGGTTCGCACCATTGGACGTCCGGAAACTAATTTATTGGACGCATCCAAGGAATATAAGCCTTTGAAGGTAGTTGTAGACCATGCGGGAAGAATCTATGCAACGGCATACGGAATCAACATGGGACTTGTAGAATTTGACCGAAATGGTGTATTTCAGGGATTTATGGGAGCAGCCAAGGTAAGTGTCAGCCCATTTGAATACATATGGAAGAATTATTTCTCTACAGAGGAACAGCAGGCAAGAATGGAAACCATCATTCCAACAGAATACAGTAATATTTTTGTGGATGATGAGAACTTTATCTATGCCACCATCAGTAATCTGACGGATGAGGATCTTATGTCAGGTGCAGATGCAATTCGAAGACTTAACCCAACCGGTACCGATGTTTTAAGACGATTAAGTAATTATTATATCATCGGTGAAGTAGGAGAAAGTATTACCTACTTTTCTACATTTTGTGATGTGGCTGCAACAGATTACGGTTGTTATTTTATACTTGATGATACGAATGGCAAAGTGTTTGCATACGACTATGATGGCAACTCTCTCTTTGCTTTTGGTAAAAAAGGAATCAAGGAAGGGAATGTGCAGAAGCCGTCTGCCATTGCATTAAGTGAGAATGAAAGTCAGATTTATATACTGGATAGTGTCCTTGGCAAGATTCTTGTATTTGATATTACGGAATACGGAAGACATTTATTAGATGCGATTCGATTAAATGACAGTGGTGATGCAGAAGGCGCAAACAGAGAATGGCAGGAAGTACTTACCTGTAATTCCAATAATGAGCTTGCATACATCGGTCTTGGCAAGACATATCTGGCAGAAGGCGATTATGAGAAGGCAATGGAATATTTTAAGCTTGGCAACAGCAGAAAATATTATTCAAAGGCATTCTTTTATTATCGAAAAGAAACTATGGAAGCGAACTTCGGAAGAAGTATGTTAATCATAGGAATTCTGGTTGTTGTGATTTTAGCAGTCAGATATTCCATAAGATTCAGAAGATGGGTAGGTGAAGTAAGATGTTATATGTCAAAACGCTAAAATATGTATTTCATGTTATTTTCCATCCATTTGATGGATTCTGGGATTTGCGGTACGAGAAGAAGGGTAGCATTCAGGCTGCATTTACCTTTGTTGTATTAACGATTCTTACACTTACGATAGAGAAGCAGAATACAGGCTTTTTATTCAATTATAACCGTCTTACCGATTTGAATGTACTGGTAGATATCATTACCGTATTATTGGTTTATATCTTATGGTGTACTGCAAACTGGTGCACCACCTCCCTAATGGAAGGAAAGGGACGTATGCAGGATATTCTGATTTCTATGGGATATGCGTTGTTCCCTATCGTATTAATACGTTTACCGATGGTACTTATGAGTCACATGATTACAACAAATGAAGGCAGCTTTTATTATGTACTTGGCGTAATCAGTTACTTATGGGCAGGCTTACTGGTATTTATTGGAACGATGATTACTCATCAGTATTCTGTGAAAAAGACGATTGTAACCTGTATCATTACGATTGTAGGAATGGGAATTCTGCTGTTTATCGGATTACTGTTCTTTAGTGTGATTCAGCAGATGCTTACTTTTGGACTTACAATCTATAAAGAAGTCAGATTTCGATAGGAGGTGTGATGGCATGTTACGAATTAGAAATATTGGAATCCTTAGCCTTGCTGTCATGCTCCTTGGAAACAGTGTTCCCATGCAGGCGCAGGCTGCGCTTGGTGGAACCAAAAACAGTAATGCACCGGAAGGAATGACGAAGGTAGCAGAGAGTGATGCATTGATTTTATATCTGGATGAAGAAGAGACAGATGTTGCAGTGGTTGATAAGCAGTCGGGAAAAGTCTGGTTCTCCAATCCACAGAATGCCGAAGAGGATACCTTTGCATCACCATATTATCAGAAGGTATTAAAGAGTCAGCTTCAGGTTCAGTATTACAATGAGAATGTACAGTCCAGTACGATGGATAACTATAACGATTGTATCAAAGATAATCAGTTTTCCATCGAATACCTGGAGGATGGTATTACCATCACTTATACGTTAGGTGCCGCAAAGACGCAGTTGTTGCTTCCGGAAGCAATTTCCGAAGAGCGTATGTTACAGTTTCAGGCTAATATGACAGATAAACAGAAGAAGAAACTGAACCGAAATTATACGCTTGAAGATGGAATTTATACACTGCGAGGTGGTGTTAAGGATTATCTTAAGGAAGAATTAGCGCAGTACTTCATCGAAGCAGGTTACACGCAGGAAGATTATGAGATGGACGCTTCTCTTGAGACTGGCGAAACAGCAGGAGATGAGAAACCATGGTTTACCATTCCACTGACCTATCGTCTTGATGAGGATAATTTGGTTGTTTCCATTGATCCGAACGCAGTAAGCTACAATGAAAATGGATATTATCTCGTTGATATTGACGTATTACCATATTTTGGAGCTGCCAAAGACGAGGAAGGATATATGTTCGTACCGGATGGCTGTGGAGCATTGATTTATCTGGATAACGGTAAAACAAGTGCATCCTCTTATGCGGCGGCAGTCTATGGACAGGATAAAGCAAAACAGGTGTTATCTTACTACAAATCAGAGATTGACGAGAGTCTGACTGTGAAGATGCCGGTATATGGAATCAAGGCAGGAGACCAGGCATTGTTTGCCATTATTGAAAATGGTTCCGGCTATGCGGATATCTCAGCAGATATTTCAGGCAGAACCACATCCTATAACAATGTTTATGCAGGCTTTTCTTATTTGCAGTATGGACCGGCAGCATTAAGTGATATGGTTGGTGCCAATGGATATCAGTTATATTCCGAGAAGAATTTTTCAGACATTTATGCAATCCGTTATGCCTTTTTAACGGATGATGAAGCAGATTACTCTGGTATGGCATCCTACTATCGTAATTATCTGGTAGAAAATGGAGTATTGGTAAAGGAAGAAGATAGTGAACAGGAGCTTCCTTTCTATACAGAGTATATTGGTGCGATTGATAAGTACAAAACCGTAATGGGTATCAAGTATAAGGCAGTTGAGCCATTGACGACATTTCGTCAGGCAAGTGAGATTTCCAAAGATTTGAAAGCCAATGGCATAGAGAATCAGAACGTTGTCTTTTCCGGTTGGATGAACGGCGGTCTGCATGGAACGGTTAACACGAAAGTGAAAGTTGTATCTGCATTAAACAAGGGTGGCATGAAATTAAAGGAATACTTAAATGAAATGTCAAAGGAAGATATCAATACTTATATGACCGTTGATATGCAGTATGTTTATCAGGATAAGTTGCTTGATGGCTATTCTACCTTACAGTATGCG
The DNA here is from genome assembly GCA_964445375.1 of uncultured Roseburia sp. Taxonomy (GTDB): domain Bacteria; phylum Bacillota; class Clostridia; order Lachnospirales; family Lachnospiraceae; genus COE1. The sequence continues at coordinate 17,658 of CAYUKO010000042.1, read as the reverse complement.
CCGGGATATTTTGATCATACAACCATACAGGTAGACAGTTTTTACACGGCAGATGGTTATGTTAAGGAACGGTTAGCGAATCTGATTAGTCCGCGTTTTGCATTACAGGTATCTGAGAAAATAGCAAAACAGACTTCAAAATATGATATTACAGGACTTCACCTTGGCACTGCTACATGGGAACTGTATTCCGATTTTCTGGAAGACCGTTATACGGACAGACAGGCAGGAATGCAATTATATCAGCAGAGCTTTGAGAAGCTTAAAGAAAGCCAAAAGAGCCTGCTTGGTGACAATGGTAATGCATATAGCTTAGGATATGTGGATGATATGATCAATGTTCCTCTTGATTCGAATGGTTACATGATTTTTGATGAAGAAGTGCCATTTTACGAGATGGTTATTCATGGCTATATCGATTATGCAGGTGAAGCATGGAATATGTCAGATGATTATGAAACAACCTTGTTAAAGAGCGTGGAAAGTGGAGCAGGCTTACATTTTCAGTGGATTTATGAAGATAACTCGTTATTGAAAGAAACAGAATACAGTGATTTGTACGCCGTTCACTATAAGAATTGGCAGGATAAAGCAATCAGTGATTATGAAAGAATGAATACCTCGCTTGCAGGATTGCAGAATCAGGTGATGGTATCCCATGAAAGAGTGCAGGATGAGCTGGTAAAGGTTACGTATGAAGATGGCAGTCACGTCTATGTGAATTACGGAAAAAAGAATGTGGTATGCGATGGCGTTACGGTACCGGCAAGAGATTTTGTGGTTAGGAAAGGAAGTGAGTAAATGGAATTTTTTAAAAAGCGAAATGGTAAGCTTAGCCTTACGTTGACAGGAAAAGAAGCTTTAGCAGGAATTCTGTTTATTCTTCCATTTCTGGTTGGTTTCCTTGGAATCTTTCTTCCAATGATCATAGAATCCATACAGTTCAGTCTTAGTAACATGGAAGTAACAAGTACCGGATATATCTTAAAACCGGCACAGAATGGCGGATGGGAGCATTATTTAAGAGCATTGACCATTGATCCGGAATTCAATCAGAAATTATTAAAGTCTATCGGAGAGATGTTAATTCAGGTTCCATTAGTTATTATTTTCAGCTTTTTTGCGGCAAACCTGTTAAATCAGAGCTTTCCGGGAAGAGCGATTGCAAGAAGTATTTTCTTCTTCCCTGTTATTTTGACATCAGGTGTTATTCTTGGCCTTGAGAATTCTGATTTATTGGTTCAGACCTTGAGTGCATCCGAGATGACAGCAGATGAAACACAGTCATTTTTAAATATTGCAATGTTTTTACTGGAATATACGAATCTTCCAATAAATATTATTACGTTTTTATCAAGTGCTGTGAATGGAATCTATGACATTGTTATTGCATCCGGTGTACAGATTCTGATATTCCTGGCAGGCTTACAGTCTATTTCGCCATCTCTTTATGAGGCGTCCAGTATGGAAGGGGCTACTGCCTGGGAGAACTTCTGGAAGATCACATTCCCGATGATTAGTCCGATTATTCTGGTAAACAGTATTTATACCATTATCGACTTGTTTACAAATGAAACGAATGAGATGATGCAGGACATTAAGACAGCAATCTTTACCGACATTAAATATGGCTATGGTTCTGCTATGGCATGGATTTACTTTATCTGTATTGCACTGATTCTGGTAATTGTTGGTGGACTGATATCAAGGAAGGTATTTTATTATGATGAAAGATAAGAAGAAAACCAGGAAAAAATTCACCTGGCACAGATTTGGAAAGGGCATTGTAAATATTGTTAAGGCAGTTATTATCATCGGAATCTGCTTTACGATTCTGCAGCCGCTCTTCGTGAAAATCAGCGTTTCTTTTATGAATGAAAAAGACCTGTATGATTCCAGCGTAAAGTATATTGCAAAGCATTTTACTCTGCAGAATTATAAGATGGCATTTGATGGAATGGATTATTGGAAGGTGCTGTTAAGAACGACATTACTTTCCGGTGGTATCTCGGTAATACAGCTGATTGCCTGTCTGCTTACGGCGTATGGCTTTGCAAGATTCCGATTTCCGGGAAAGAACTTGCTATTTGGCTGTGTCATCTTTACCATGATTGTTCCGCCACAGGTTATCATGCTTCCGTTATTCATGAAATATCGATTCTTTGATATTTTCGGAATCTTTAAGGCGGTTACAGGAAGCAGTGTGAACCTGATTGATACCTATTGGCCATTTATCTTACAGGCAATGACCTGTATGGGTATCAAAAATGGTTTGTATATTTATCTGTTACGCCAGTTCTTTAAAGGAATGCCAAGAGAACTTGAGGAAGCAGCTTTTGTGGATGGAAGTGGAAAGCTTAGAACTTTTGTACAGATTATGCTGCCAAGTGCAATTCCAATGATGGTTACGGTATTTTTATTTGGATTTGTATGGCAGTGGACAGATTCTTTCTATACGTCATTGTATCTGAACAGTACGAAGGTTATGTCATCGGCATTAAGCTCTTTGTCAGTTAATGTGTACAGCTCTTATGAAGGATTTGGTGGTTCTATGAACTTTATCAGCCCGGGCTTTGTATCTATGATGAATAACACAGGAACGATACTTGCAGTAGCACCGTTGATTATTTTGTATTTAATCTGCCAGAAGCATTTCGTAGAAGGAATCGAGCGTTCCGGTATTGTAGGTTAATACGCAGGCAGATGGTACATCTTGTATACTACACTCATGCGCGCGTTCCGGTATTGTAGGTTAATACGCAGGGGGAGCACTATTTGCAGCGGTATACAAAATAACGTTAGCAATAGGAATATAAAAGCAACAATATAAGGAAAAGGAGAGTATTTTTTATGAGAAGAAAGCAATTAACAAATCGATCAATTGCTGCCGTTTTAAGTGCAATTATGGCAGTATCTTTAACAGGATGTGGCGGTTCCGCAGATACATCAGCAGAGAAGCCAGTGCAGGATGTGCAGGTTGAAGCAACACAGGATGCGCAGACAGAAAGCACAGATGTAGTGGAAGCGACCACACAGGAAGAGGAAGAACCAGCGTATGATTTCGGTGGAAGAGTAGTAAAAATCGGTGCTTATTATGATCTGACACCAGACCCGGAGGCCAATGCCATTTCCGCAGCCTTAGCTGACAGAATTGCCTTTGTAGAAGAGAATTATAATTGTAAGATTGAATTTGTGGATCTTGGTGGCGATTATATCAATGATTATGTAACAAGTGTATTGGCAGGAGATCCGGTTGTTGATATCGGTTATGCTGTTACTACAAAGGTTCTTCCATCCTTAATCGAAGGTGGTATTGCATATCCAATCAGTGACTTGAATGTCATTGACTTTGATGATTACAAGTGGCGTTCAGATGTCGTAGATGCAGGCTACTATAAAGGCAAGAATTACACCATGTTAATGAAGGATCCGGAGATTCGTTATGGTATCTTCTGGAACAAGACATTATTCGAACAGTATGGTCTTCCAGATTTATATGAATTATGTGAAAATGGCGAATGGACATGGGATAAGTTCAAGGAACTTGCTATGCAGGGTAACCAGGACTTAGATAATGATGGAACAACAGATATCTGGGGCTTCAATGCAAGAGAAAATCTTGGATGGTGCTATCTGTACTCTAATGGCGCTTATGTTGCAGAGAAGACAGATGCAGGCATGACAGTAGATTTAAGCGATCCTAAGGTTGTAGAAGCATTAACTGCTTTACAGGATTTCACAACTACCGTGAATTACAGAGTATTTGACTGGTCCGTTGACAGCTGGGATTCTCTGATTGGTTCCTTTAGAGATGGTAATTCCATGATGTGTCTGGAAGAGTTCTGGATCTCTTATGCTTACTTAAATGAGATGGAAGATGACTGGGGCTGGGTACCATTCCCACAGGGAACTTCCGCAGATGACTGGTCATGCTATGGTAAGGAAAATGGATGTAGATTTATGTTAAATGGTATTGAAGATCCAGAAACAGTAGCATTAATCTATGACTTGATTACAGATGTAGCAGAAACAGAAGAAGAATGGGATGAATTAATGGAAGATCAGCTTGAAAGCTGGGCAGATGATGCTACAACAGTAGAAAATGTATCTTATATTTACAACAATAACATTGCTGTTATTAACTCTGTAAATGGTTTTGCAGATCTTAATACTGCAATTAACAGTATGATTGATGAGATTTCTTCAGGAAGCACAACACCTCAGACTGCACTGGAAACTTATCAGTCTCAGATTGATTCAGCAATAGCTGACTTAGAAACTTATGATTATGATGCAGAAATGCAGACATATATTATAACAGAAGAAAGTCAGACTACTGAAGAATAAATTACCCTTATATTGCAAAAACTGCTCCGAATATCAATCGGGGCAGTTTTATTTTCGGGGAAAATGAGGTAGAATAGTGCTATTACAGGGGAAAGGTAAAAGACAGGATGAAGAAGACGATTATAAGCATTTTGATTCTTTCAGGCTTAATCATGGGATGTGGCACCGAACAGACACAAGAGGCAGAAAAAGCGATGGAGAGTGTTTCACTCTATGAGAACCATTTGGACTTATCCATTGCATACTGGGAGGTTGATAATGCTCTGGAGAATCGGGAGAATGATATCGTACTACAGACATTAGAGGAGAAATTTAATGTTACTTTGGAGCCTGCCAATATTACATGGGATGATTATTATCAAAAGATCCATCTATGGGCAGATACTGCAACACTGCCGGATGTGTTCGTAGGTGCATTTCGAACTGAGGCTTCCTATTACAAATGGGTAAAGGATGGTTTGTTACATGAGATACCAGAGGATTTGTCCAAATACCCGAATTTAGAACAATATATGGAAAGCTCGGAGAAGGAAACCTGCCAAATTGATGGAAAGACATATTGCATTTTTAGACAGACGTATTCAGAACAGGCAGAAACCGTTAAGGACAGAACGATTCTATATCGTTGGGATCTGGCGCAGAAGGCCGGTATTACGAAAGAACCTGAGAACTGGGATGAATTCAGGAATATGCTGATTGCAATTATGGAAAATGACAGTGAGAATATGAATATTCAGGGAATGACAGCGAAAGGCTATAATATGCTGTTAGGACCTCTTTTTACGTATAGTATGCCACTTGCATCAATGGGTGGTTCCGGCTTTTATTGGATTGAACAGGAAAATGGATACGTACCGGCACTTTTTGCCGGCGAAGAGCTTGGAAGTGATGCATTACCGACATGGCAGATGATTAGAGATATGTATCAGGAAGGAACAATCGAGCAGGATATTATATTGACGACTACTTCACAGGCAGAAGAAAAGTTTCTGATGGGAAGAAATGCTGCCATTTGCATTGATGGTGGAATCAGTAATTCGAAAACCTATGAGAATATGGGAAGATACTGGAAGGATGTTCATGGAAGCGACTTTTTTGAAGATGTTAAGGCATTAAATATCATGCCGGATATCAATGGAATTCCAACGTATACCGTATGGGATTACGCATGGAGTGAGACATATATCAATGCCAATGTTGATGAGGAGAAGCTGGAAAGGATTCTTGCGATTTATGATTATCTTTTGTCCAGGGAAGGAATCTTTCTTAGCCATTTTGGTGTGGAAGGTGAAACTTATACGCTGAATCAGAATGGAACCGTAAAATTGATTTCAGAAGAAAGTCCGGCAGAAGTATACCCGAGCATTGACATGTTATCTTCTTTGGTCTGCTGGAATTATGGAAATGAAGTTGCTTATATGTATCCGGCAACTGTTCCGGAGGAGTATGTTCTTGCAGATGCCAAAAGAGTCAACAAGGCGCGTGAGTGCAGAATACCAAAATACAATTATGAGTGTACAAAATGCTTCTCTCAGATGGGAATGGATTTTACGATTGATATTAATAATATTTTTCAACGAATCATGCTGGGAACCGAACCGGTGGAGCAGATATGGCAGGAAATCATAGAAGAATATAGGCAAAGAGGACTTGAAAATATCATAGAAGAAGTGAATGAACGCGTGAGCGGGGGAATTGACTTATAACGTATTTAAGTCTATAATTGTAAGTAATTTTTAGATAATAAATGTATGAGTCATTTCTTAATAAAGAATGTAAAGAATGGAGAGTATGGTAGGATGAAGAAGCTTGAAGAATACGTGAGAACAATACCCGATTTTCCGGAAAAAGGCATTATGTTTCGCGATGTAACAAGTGTTTTACAGGATGCAGATGGATTACATCTTGCAATTGATAGAATGCAGGAGCTGGTACAGGATTTAGAGTATGATGTAGTAGCAGGAGCAGAGTCAAGAGGATTTATTTTCGGTACACCGATTGCTTATAATAAGCATAAGCCTTTTGTTTTGATTCGTAAGAAAGGAAAGCTTCCGGCAGAAACCGTATCCGTTGATTATGATTTGGAATATGGTAAGGCAACCATCGAGATGCATAAGGACTCTATCAAGCCTGGTCAGAAGGTATTAGTTGTTGATGATCTCATTGCTACAGGTGGAACAACAGAAGCTATGATTAAGTTAATTGAATCCCTTGGCGGAGAGGTTGTAGGCGTTCTGGTATTAATGGAGCTTGCAGGCTTGAATGGAAGAGATCGTTTAAAGGGATACCGCTTAGATTCGGCAATTACTTACGAAGGGAAATAAAAATCCATAAAATTGGCTGGTGACGCGAATGGCAGAGGGAAAAGACAAACAGGCAAATGCAGGAACCTACGAAGATTCGCTTATTATCAAAGGCAGTAAGAATAAGATTCGTAAGGTTGATGAACGAAGAATTGAATACATTAAAGAATTTCAAAGCCCGGAGGATTTATATAACGGGCTTATTGAGCGTGTAAAGAAATACCATCCGTCGGATGATATCAGTTTAATTGATAAGGCGTATGGTATTGCTCGTGAAGCGCATAAGAATCAGGTCAGAAAGTCAGGAGAGCCATACATTATTCATCCGCTTTGTGTGGCAACGATTCTTGCTGATCTGGAGCTTGATAAGGAAACCATTGTTGCAGGACTATTGCATGATGTCATAGAAGATACGATTTTAACAAACGAAGAAGTAAAGACGCAGTTTGGCGCAGATGTAGAGCTTCTGGTAGATGGTGTTACAAAGCTGGAACAACTGCAATATACAGGAGATGCGGGACCGGCAAGCCGTGAGGATATGCAGGCAGAGAATCTGCGTAAGATGTTTCTTGCCATGGCAAAGGATATTCGTGTTATCATTATCAAATTGGCAGACCGCCTTCATAACATGCGTACGTTAAAACATATGCCGACAGAGAAGCAACAGCGTATTGCAAGAGAAACACTTGATATTTATTCACCTCTTGCAGAGAGACTTGGTATTTCCAAGATTAAGGTCGAGCTTGACGATCTGGCTTTAAAGTATCTGGAGCCGGAAGCATATTATGATTTGGTAAATAAGATAGCGCTTCGAAAGAATGTACGTGAAAAATATGTACAGGATATTGTAGACGAAGTAAGTGAGCATATTTCCAATGCAGGAATTGAAGCGCAGATAGATGGACGAGTAAAACATTTCTTCAGTATTTATAAGAAAATGAAGAATCAGAATAAGACCATTGATCAGATTTATGACTTATTCGCAGTCCGCATTATTGTAGATTCCGTAAAGGACTGTTATGCAGCCCTTGGTGTGATTCATGAGATGTATAAGCCAATGCCTGGTCGTTTTAAGGATTATATTGCAATGCCTAAGACGAACATGTATCAGTCTTTGCATACCACATTGATTGGTTCCACGGGACAACCATTTGAGATTCAGATTCGAACCTTTGAAATGCATAAGGTTGCAGAATTTGGTATTGCAGCACATTGGAAGTACAAAGAAACAAGTGATGGTAAAGTTTCTTCTGGTGGTGAGGAAGAGAAGCTTGCATGGTTAAGCCAGATTCTGGAATGGCAGAAAGATATGTCGGATAACAGGGAGTTTTTAAAGCTTCTTAAGAGTGATCTCGACCTGTTCTCAGACCATGTATACTGTTTTACTCCATCCGGAGATGTAAAGAATCTCCCGGCAGGTTCTACACCGATTGATTTTGCATATAGTATTCATAGTGCAGTTGGTAACAAGATGATTGGTGCCAGAGTCAACGGCAAGCTTGTGACCATTGATTATACGATTAATAATGGTGACTGTATTGAGATTCTGACTTCACAGAATTCTAAGGGACCAAGCCGAGACTGGCTTAATATCGTTAAGTCATCGCAGGCAAAGAATAAGATTAATCAGTGGTTTAAGAACGAGTTAAAGGAAGATAATGTTGTAAAGGGACGTGAAGTCTTCCATAGTTACTGTAAATCAAAGAATATTAATATGGCAGATATATTAAAGCCGGAATACGAGAATGCCATTATGCGTAAATATGGCTTCCGTGACTGGGAGGCTGTGCTTGCAGCTATGGGACATGGGGCCTTAAAGGAAGGCCAGATTGTAAATCGTATGCTGGAGCTTTATAACAGGGATCATCAGAAACAGATTAGTGATGAAGAGATTCTTGCAACCATTCAGGAGAATGCGCAGAATATACAGCATAAACCGATAAAGCCAAGGTCTAAGAATGGTATTACGGTAAAAGGAATTCATGATGTCGCAGTTCGTTTTTCCAGATGCTGTGCACCGGTTCCGGGTGACGAAATTGTTGGATTTGTTACAAGAGGACGAGGCGTATCCATTCATCGTACGGATTGTGTGAACATCTTAGGACTTTCCGAGATAGAAAGAGCAAGACTGATTGATGCGGAATGGCAGCCGGAAGAGATTGATTTCAGCAAGGAAAAATATCTTGCAGAAATCGTTATCTTTGCACATAATAGAAGCGGACTTCTGGCAGATATTTCAAAGACTTTGACGGAGAAGAATATTGATATTCAGTCCATGAATACAAGAACCAGTAAACAGGGTATTGCTACGATGGCTGTTACCTTTGAGATACGAAGTCGAGAAGAATTAAATACCATTATTGATAAGCTTCGCATGATAGAGAATGTAATTGATATTGAAAGGACAACGGGCTAAGATGGCAGAATTAAAAGTAAAAAGACGCGTACTGAGTGCGTGCAGTACCAATTGCTATTATGTATTTAAGGAAGGTGCAGACGAAATCGTTGTCATTGATCCGGGCGATGCCGGAGATGTTGTATATGATGACGTAAAGAGCCTTGGATTTACCAAAGTGGCTGGAATCCTGCTGACCCATGGACATGGAGATCATACAGGAGGAGCTTTAAAGCTTAAGGAATTAAGCGGAGCTAAAATTTATGCTTATGAAGATGAAGCAGAGATTTTAAAAGACCCGCAGAAGAATCTTTCCGGCTGGTTTGGACAGGCATACGGGTTTGAAGCAGATGAGTATTTCCATGATAAGCAGGAGTTTGATATGGCTGGAATTCATTTTCAGGTGATTCATACACCGGGACATACCTTGGGTGGCTGCTGCTATTATGATGCAGAGGATGGTTATCTGTTCTGTGGAGATACGATTTTTAACGGCTCTGTAGGAAGAACGGATTTCTATTCCGGTTCCGGAGCGGCACTTGTAAAGTCAATTCGTGAGAGAATCTTTACCCTGCCTGATGAAACAAAGCTTTTATCCGGTCATGGAGAGAAGACAACAGTCGAATATGAGAAGAAATATAATCCGTGTTTATAAATAACACGGATTTCTTATGTACACGGACGAACAAATGGGATTGTTCGATGATAGGAGAGATATTACATGATTAGAGTATTTACGAATAAAGAAAGCTTTCAGTATGATTTGCATTCTTTAATCAAAGCATTTTATCCAGAGCAGGAAGTTAAGGTGATTCAGGAGGGAGAACCGCAGCAGGACGAGCAGTATGCAGAGGTTATCTTCTCGGATGAGAAAATCGAAGTCATGCTGGCAGCAAATGCAGATGGTGGAAAAAAGCAGTATACCAATCTGTTAGACGTGGATAAAGTGAATGGAAGTGACGAAGCAACAGGTGTCCATTCCTATAAAAACCGTTGTAAGCTTGCATTGTATCATGACCTGTGCGACTATTCCGGCAAAACACTTCCATGGGGCAATTTAACAGGAATCAGACCGACTAAGCTTCCTATGGGAATGCTTGCAGAGGGCATGAGTGATGCTGAGATTATTCGGAAATTGCAGGAAACACATGCAGTCAGTGATGAGAAGGCAGCATTAAGCCTTGATATTGCAAAAAGAGAAAAGGCATTATTGGATCAGATTCATTATCAGGATGGCTATAGCTTATATATTGGAATCCCATTCTGCCCGACCACTTGTCTGTATTGTTCCTTTACTTCTTATCCGATTGCTATTTGGCGTGCTAAGATGCAGGAATATTTAGAGGCATTATATAAGGAAATCCAGTATATTTCTGAGGCTTATAAGGATAAGATCCTTGATACCGTTTACATTGGTGGCGGTACACCGACAACGTTAGAGGCAGAGGATTTAGACTGGTTATTATCCAGAGTAAGAGCATCCTTTGATTGGAGTCAGGTGAAGGAATTCACCGTAGAAGCAGGACGTTCTGACAGCATTACAAGAGAAAAGCTGGAAGTATTGAAGAAATATGGCGTGACTAGAATCTCTGTAAATCCACAGACCATGAAGGACGAAACCCTAAAGGCAATCGGCAGACGCCACACCGTGCAACAGGTAAAGGATGCTTATGCGCTGGCACGTGAAGTCGGCTTTGATAACATCAACATGGATATTATCTTAGGACTTCCGGGTGAACTCGAAGCAGACGTGGAGAATACCATCGAAGAGATTAAGAAACTCAATCCTGACAGTTTAACCGTGCATTCCCTTGCCATTAAACGTGCATCAAAGCTTAGCCAGTGGATTGAGGAAAATGGCATAGAAACGCTCAAAAACACCGACAGAACAATGGAGATTGCGGCAGCAGGAGCAGCGGCAATGCAGATGCAGCCTTATTACTTATACAGACAGAAGAACATGTCCGGTAATTTTGAAAATGTAGGCTATGCAAGAGAAGGAAAGTACGGAATCTATAATATCCTCATCATGGAAGAGGTTCAGACCATCGTCGCATTAGGCGCAGGAAGCATTACCAAGAGAGTGTTTGGTGATGGCAGGATTGAAAGATGCGATAATGTGAAGGATGTAGGGCTTTATATTGAGAAGATTGAGGAAATGATTGATAGGAAGAGGAAGTTGTTAGAAACGAATTAATACGATAGAGACAAGGAACACTGACTAATTCGTTGGTGTAAATGAGAGATAGTACAACATTGGTACAACAATATTTTGTTGAGTAATACTTTATGGTGCGTAATAATACGCTATACTTGTCGGATTCAGAATAAAATAAGAGTGCTCAGTACAACACTTGGGACATTTCGAAAATGCTCGGAATGTCCTTTTTTTGCGGCTTTGAAGGCATTTTGTAAGTACAACATAGTAAGTACAACAAATGAGCAAAATGCCGGGTGTAATAGTTAAAAAAATTATTAATTCTGGAGGAAATCAAAATGAACAACACAGCGTTAGGAGCAAAGAAAGTATTATTTATTAGCGAAGCACATGAGAACTTTTACAACGAAAAATTGAATATGGTGCGTTACAAGGATGTATATCACAAAGCATTAATCTATTGCTTAGGTATGAATGCGGAGGCAAGAAGTAACGTGGAAAGAATTTATGATTTTGAAACAGGATGTATTAACACAAAATGCCTTTCTGATGGATGGCAGACTAGTGGAAGTAAGAAAGTTGTGAGAATGGCTATCAATCTGTATTGTAACGGGACACCGAGTACAGATGATTATAAGAAGTCAGAGGATAAATTGGAAGAATGTAAGGCATATACGGTAGAGGATTTATTTTGTTGTGAGTATGCGCCATTCTTCTGGCAGGCAATACAGATTCGATATCCGGAGTATGCTTCTTACAACTTTAAGTTGAAAGAACTATTTGGAGGAGAAGATTGATGTTAAAAGTCAGACTTATGGGAACGAGGAGAGATATTAGCTGGTTTCAGCGAATTATTCAGAGATGCCCAAGTATTGAAGTAACAGAACTATCAGATATTTATGAGAACAAGGGGACTGATAGATTTTTCAGAAACTATATGGAAGTCCAAAGAAGAAAAAAGTAGAGAACTCGAAATATAAGAGGAGAAGTAATCATGTGCAAAGTTATCGCAATCGCAAACCAAAAAGGCGGAGTAGGAAAGACCAATGTAGCGGAGAATTTAGGAGTAGGATTAGTAAGAGCAGGATATAAAGTATTATTAATTGATGCAGACCCGCAGGGGTCCTTAACGGTAAGTCTAGGAAATTCAAATCAGGATGAACTGGAAGTTACTTTTGCTACGGTAATCAGAAAGATAATTGAGAAAAAGGAAATGGATATCAGGGAAGGGATTCTTACTCATAGTGAGGGAGTGGATTTATTACCAGGAAATATCGAGACCACGGTATTAGACCAACAGCTTATGACAGAAACAGGTGGCGAATTTATCGTAAGAAAATACATAAACAGAATCAAAGATATGTATGATTACATTATTTTCGATTGTATGCCATCTTTAGGCAAAGTAGTTATTAACGTGCTTACCTGTGCGGACAGTGTATTGATTCCTGTGCAGGCAGCATATCTGCCCGTAAAAGGTTTGATTCAGTTGTTTAATACCATACAGATTACGCAGGAGTTGCTAAATCCAAATCTGAGAATTGAAGGAATTTTAATGACCATGGTAGACAGTCGAACCATTTATGCAAAGGAAGTAAGTCAGTTGATATTGGAGACCTATGGTAATGATGTAAAAGTATTTCAGTCAGTGATTCCATTTTCAGTCAGAGCAGCAGAAATATCCGCAGAAGGTGTTAGTATCTTTTCACATGATCCGAGTGGAAAGGTAGCTCATGCTTATGAAGCTTTAGTCAAGGAGGTGCTTTCTGATGAAAGGTAGTGCATCAAAAATTAAGTTAGAGAGTTATGGAGATTTATTTGGAAAGCATGATTTGCCAATCGTTCAAAAGGTAACAATGCAGGAGCAAGTGGTAGAAATACCACTTGCACAGTTACATGAATTTGGTAGCCATCCATTTAAGGTATTAGATGATGAAAAAATGGAGGAGCTGGTACAGAGTATTAAAGAGCGAGGTGTACTTGTACCGGGAATTGTAAGACCGTCTGGAAAGAATGGATATGAAATCATATCCGGACACCGTAGAAAACATGCGTGTGAACTTGCAGGACTGACAAAAATGCCTGTGTTTATCAAGGAAATGTCAGATGAAGAATCTACGGTAGTCATGGTAGATGCAAATATCCAAAGGGAAGTGATTCTGCCAAGTGAAAAAGCCAAAGCTTATAAGATGAAATACGATGCCTTAAAGCACCCCGGAGTAAAAGGAGAGGGAAATACATTAGCTCTTGTGGGAGAAGCAGCGGGAGATAGTGCGAAAACAGTGCAGAGATATATTTTACTGGCAAATCTTGTAGATGGCCTACTGGATATGGTTGATGAAAAGATAATCGGATTTATTCAGGGGACGGAGCTGGCGTATCTGAATGAGGAACAGCAGAACTGGGTTATGTTGTATCTTAAAGAAAACTGTATCAGTATGAGTAAGGAACAGGCTTCAAAATTGAAGGAGTATGGAAAGAAGAACGAGTTAACCAAACCAATGGTAAAGCTGATTCTTACAGAGAGTAAGCCGAAGGAACGCAAGATTACAATCAGGGCAAATCGAATAAAACAATATTTTCCGGAAGATATGTCAGAGATGGAAATAGAAAATATCATTGTAGGCTTGCTGGAAGAATGGAAAAACAGGGAGTAGAGGAGTGACAGCAGTGGATAACAATATACATTTTGATTATTATTACGGAAATGAGGCAGAGCAGTTTTCGTTTTATAGAATACCAAGAATATTGATAAAGGATGAAAGATTTAAGGGAATATCCAGTGATGCAAAGCTTCTCTATGGACTCATGTTGGACAGAATGGCATTATCCGTTAAAAATGGCTGGTTTGATGAGCAGAACAGAGCATATATTCATTATACTATGGAGAATGTCATGGATGATTTATGTTGTGGAAGGGAAAAGTGCTGCAAGATATTTAAGGAATTAGATACCAAACACGGAATCGGACTGATAGAGAAGAAGAGACAGGGGCTTGGAAAACCGGATATTATCTATGTGAAGAACTTCCTTGGAGCAGAAGAAGAAATGAAGCAGAAGGAAACTGGAGAAGCAGACGAACTTCAAGAAGTCGGAAAATCGGACTTCAAGGAGTACGAGGCTGACTGTATGAGAAGTACGGAAATCGAACTTCAAGAGATGGGCGAATCTCAAGAAATCGGAGAATCGAACTTCTGTCATGGGGAAAACCATACTTCCAGAAGTACGGAAACCGAACTTGTAGAAGTACCGGAATCGGACTCTAAATATAACTATAATAATTATAACAAGATGAGTTATAACAATCGAATCAATCAATCCGAGGAAGTCCAGGCTGACAGTGTGGGCGAAAATGATGGGATGGATGAGATAGAAGGATATATGCAACTTATACAGAATAATCTTGATTATGTAAACCATACGCAGTACGATGATACTCTAAAGAAAGATTTGTTAGAAGAAATATATCAGACAATATGTGATGTGGTATGTGTAAGGAGAAAGACAGTCAGAATCGGGGGAGAAGACTACCCTTATGAGATTGTAAAAGCAAGATTCCTGAAGCTTAATTATTCCCATGCAGAGTATGTGATTGACAGAATTACAAAGAATCTTGGGAAAATCAATAATATAAAATCATATATCATCACTTCGCTGTATAATGCACCAACAACCATGAATCTGTTTATACAGCAGGAAGTGCAGCATGACATGTATGGAGGTGGCTGGAATGAAAAGGGTGTTGTTTAAAATATTACTGCCGGCATTGTTAATTGCAGTGTGGATGGATGTGGCATATTATCCGAGTCTCAAGGACGGACAACTGGACTATTTTACATATTGGATTATTGCAGGATTACCCTTTGGAATTAAGGCAATCGGGGGAATCTTTTATCCGGTTGGATTCGATTTACAGGGCGGAATAGCAGTTCTTGCCATGAATGTAGTACTGGGAGGACTGCTTGGTGGATTCGTTCTGATATTCAGAATACTTTGTATTATCAAAGAAATCGTAGCTTTTATTGTATTTGATATTATCTGTAGAAAGCTGCCAGTAATCGATCTTGATGAAGAGGAAAGACGTTGGTCACAGTGACCAAAGGTGAAAACAGAATAGTTGCAGGTTTATACCTGAGAAGGAGAACAGTCATTATTTAACGGGCTGTTCTTTTTATATGCACAAGTACATGAGGAATGTGAAAAAAATAAACAGGGAGGAAAAGAGAATGGGAGAAAAAAGAGATATCCACAGATGTATGGAAAGAGAAATCAGAAAGGGAAGCTGTCCGTTGCGATTTGACAGAATGGAATTTCAACAGGACGCATATAAGCCTGTGCTGTCAGTGGAGGATTTAGAGGAAGCTTTTGATTATCTGTTCCGATTAGGAAAATTCAGATGGTATGAAGAGAAAACGGTAATCAATAATATTTACATGAATTATGATATGCTAAGAGGCAATATTACCATGAAGAGAGCAAAGTCATATTTGGAAAGACTGGAATTAAAGAACAAAATGTTATTCCGAGCAAAGAGAATGAAACCTGATTATTGTGGTGGCATGGTATATACGGAAACGGCAAAGTGTTATTTTGAATTCGATGAAGAGGAACTGGAAAAGTATAAGTTCCGTTACCAGGGAATCGAGACGGTAGCATTTCCGATGTCAGATAAGTACATGACAGGACTATATTTGCTTTGTGAAGAGGCAAGAAGAAACGTAAGTGAAGAAACAATAGAGAAGTCAGGATTGGAAGAAGCATATCATGATATTGTTCGTCTTACTAATGTGAAAGATGGTATCTTTAAATCATTGTTGTTGGATGACTTACGCTATGAAGAAGGATATTTTGTAGGATATATGAGGTCAATTTTAGTTCTGGAATCACCTTTGGTCACAGTGGCCAAAGGTGACTAGGAAAACATACAGCGATAGGGCAAATACAGAAAGTAATCTGTACTTGTCCTTTTCCTATTATAGGAAACTTTTAGTCACAGTGACCAAAGGTGAAAGGAGTAGCATGAAAAAAGAGAGAAATAATATGGACGAATGTAATGAGAATGGATATTTATTGTTAGGGCAGGCGATTATTGTGCAGGCAGTACGTGATTATAAAACGAATCTGGCAATCATAAGGAAACATCCATTTGACGAAGAGGCAGGAAAAGAGATTACAAGAATTGAAAAGTTTTTTCATTCAGGGTTATATGGAGCAATTACGACTATTGACCCAGATAAGCTGATAAAGGAATTGAGAGGGGGGTAAAGTATGATGGATATAAAAGAATACTTATCACAGGCATGTCGAATCGACCAGAGAATCAACAGTAAGATGGAGCAGGTATCATCTTTACATGCGCTTGCGACCAAAGCGACAGCAACCGTATCAGATATGCCAGGCGGTGGAGCTAAGAATATACATAAGATGGAGAATATCATAATCAAGATTGCAGATTTGGAGAATGAAATCAATGAGGATATCGATGAGTTAGTTGACTTGAAGATTGCTATTACGAAGCTGATAAAAAGTGTGGATAATCAGGAATATCAAACATTATTGGAATTGCGGTATTTATGTTTCAAGACCTGGGAACAGATAGCTGTGGATATGGGATATAAGGTAAGGCATTTGTATAGGCTGCATGAGGAGGCGTTGAAGAAAATTTTGACAAAATGAAATACTGCATGCGCGTACGTGCATAATTGTGTAAAAAAATAGAAAAAAGATACAGTATTCAAGAATAGTCGGATATAAATTGACTATTAAAAAAGATGATGTTAAAATAATTATGATAGGAGGGTTATTTTATGAGCAATGATAAACCAATTAGTATTGAATATATGTGTAATTATTGTGGGCAAAAAACTCTTAGAGGACCTAAAGCAGGAAAGCCGCAACCAGGGAAGTGTTCAAAAAGAACGAATAATCAACCACATAGATGGGTAGTTAATAGAAAATTATAGTGAAAGAGAGTGGATATCCACTCTTTTTGTTTATCAAGAAATAGTAGAATATATAAGTGTATTGAGGATTGAAATAAATTCAAAAAAATTATTAGATAGAATAGATACAGAAGCATAATGGAAAAAGAAGATATAATTTAACAAAAAGGAGAAGAAAATGGATATACGAGAGTTTTCTAGAAAATTTTGGGAAGAACAAGGAAAAAAAGTAATAGAAATGAATGAGTTTTTTATTGAAAAAAAAAGAGAGTGGAATATACCAGATGAGCAGAAAATGTGGGCAGTTGGATTCAACATAAAGGAGAAAGGTTTTATAAAAAAGAAGATAACAAAAACTATAGATTATATTTTTACAGATGAAAGAATATATTTTAAGAGTTATAGTCAGGAATTTAAGTTTATTTTAATTAAAGATATATGCAAATCTGTTATTTACGCAAATCAGATAAGAATGCGTGAAGAAGTGTTTTATATAAATATGCAGAGTAATGA
>CAYUKO010000041.1:0-26741 GCA_964445375.1 uncultured Roseburia sp. | reverse complement strand
AAATGACATGATACGAATATCTTTTGTCGGATCACGAAGCAACATCCCTGTTTTCAGTCCAAACTTTGTTTCAAATACTCCTAAGTACATAAGTAACCCTGTTGCTCTTAAATGCTCCTTATAGCTCTCACGATCTATGTACCCTTCCGATATCACCATACGCTTGTCTACCGAAAAGCGTGTCTGAAAATCATATTCTTCTAATATAGAAGGCAACAGAAAAAAGTTATCCGGCACAAAATGTTCTAAATAACTTTCATGCTTCTGCTCAAACATACGAAAAACCTTTAATAACTGACAAAGTATCTTCCTACGTCCAATTTTCTCATGCTTACCATAACAGTTTATGTATTGAAGCATAGCTCCATAGCGCTTTTTACGATATAAATCATATAATATGTGATTGATCTCTCCAAAAGATACCGTATTATTACCAAACCCGCCATTTAAGAATACCTTGCAGCCCGCCTTTGCGCCTTCCGTGCACATCTCATAATGATTAGGAAAGGTTCCCGTCTTATATGGCATCTCTAACAAATTCATACAAAAATCCATATCCTCAAAGATATTTCTTCCCTGATTATTCAGAAATGTCGTTTTCATGTTCGGATACATTCTAGCCAGTTCATTTACTAACCCCGACTCATCGTAAACGGTATTTCCCTCTATGGCACTTTGTGCTTTTTGATATGGCACAAACGTATAGGAATATAACATTTTCTCCTGTTTTTCCAATTCACGAGCTGCTAATGCGCCTATAGAAGAAGAATCCAGCCCGCTGCTCATGGCAATGCCAACTTCTCCTGATGTGCGAAGTGCATCTCTGACACAGCTGTCATAAAGCTCCAGAAAACGATTTCCATACTCTTTAGCTGATTTACACGCATCCTCATAAAACGTCTTATCTTCTAGAGACCAATAGGTGCTCGCATGTTCTCCTTCTATGCAGAATTCCAGCTCCGTTGCCGGAAGCATGAGCGAAATGTCCTTATAGGGAGTTTCACCCGGAACCACATAGATCACGGTTGGGTTCGCCAGCAGAAAGTCCTTATAATAATTCATATTCTGTTTCATATCCGGAAACAGCTTTACCAAAGGATTCATTAATGTGGAAAACGCAATCAGATTCCCTCTCCTTATGTAATAAAGACACCTGGCCGAAACCTGATCTGAAATCAGCGTCAGAGAATTCTTCCTTTCATTCCAGATTGCAATACTAAACAGTCCCCGGAATCTCTTTATCCCTTCCCGCCCCATGTTAATATACGTAAAATACATAAGCATCCCGTCAGGTTCTTTCCAAAGCTGCTTCCTGTCATATCCATAGCCGCTAAGCAATTCAACTACCTCGTCCCTGTTATCCAGAATACAATCTGCCGTAAAAATGATTCCCCGCTCTTTATCAACAATCGGCAGTTTCTCGATCTTTGACTCTTCGGTAATATACTGGATTCCACATCCCATGTATACCTTAGAATCAGCTACACTCTCATATCGTTCTATCTTGCAATTTTCCTTATAAAATGCCTCAAAAAGTTCTTTTGCCTTTTCGGGCACCACTTCTGTTTGGTCAAGTGTTACTACACCCCATATTGCTGACATAATGCTTCCTCTACAAAACCTTTAAAATGGTTTCCAGTACTTCTTCTTTACTATCTCTTCCTATTGGTCTTTTTACACGATAAACCGGTATTCTTGATGCAAATTTTAACACCCGCATTCCATTCTCCGGCGCATACAGACTCTCTCCAAGCAATGGTGCCAAAAACAGAGCATTCATACACGCCTGAAGCTTTGCAGCTCCTACAAGCTCCTGTATGGTAACTTGATCGCCTTCTGCAATTTCTAACACAAACATCGCCTTAAGTGGAGTAGGCCTATCCTCAAACGTGCCCTTATAAGGAACCAGAAATTTATCTTTTTCCTCATCAATATAGACCATCTCTTTTGCAGGAACGGAACTCATCTCTGCAACATCTCTGCAAAGCTTTTGATAGGGAAATGCAGCCGTTGCAAGCGCATCTCCATTTTCTGCCATTTTCACAACAGACATATCATCTGCCATGAAAGAATAACCTTTTTCCAAAAGTCCACTGGTTATGGTGGATTTCCCGCTGCCACTGTTACCACTGACAAAAAGTGCTGAGCCATCCTTTGCCACGCAGGAGCAATGTATCGCAAGCTGTCCTCTTTGATGAAACAGCACCGAAATTCCCCATCCTAAAATATATGCACTAAGAAGTTCCTGTGTCGCCTGCGGTTTTCTTTCGTAGAAAATCTTTTCTCCATCCTCTATCAAAAGATAACAGTAGGAATTGGCTATCACGCTTTTTTCCTTATCAATATGATAATAGCACTCCTGCTCTTTTTTTAATTCCTGTGGAAGTATCTGCTCCTGAATGATAATCTCTGGTTCCAGAAGCCGTTCCTCTTCGGAAAGCTTAATTAATTGCACAAATTCAAAATCGGAATGAATACGCATCCCATAAAATTTATAATAATACATAGATTTCAATACTTATCATACCTCTCTTTTCCCTATACTATCCAAAGAGTCTTTTATGACAACAGTCTAACACATTTCTTTCTCCATTCCAATCACGCAAAAAAGAAAGAACCTATCTTCATAGATTCCTTCTTATTCTATCCTATTCTAAATTCATTTCTACTGTGTAAGCTCTGCTACCATGGCAGGTGTCTGATTTGCCTGTGCCAATACTGCTTCGTTTGCATTTGCAAAAATATTTCTATTTACTCCTGCAATCATCTCTTCTGCCTGCTGCACATCATATACGCTGCTTTGTGACACCAGTAAATTCTCTAACGCACACTGCAATTCTTCATCCGATAATGCATTGCATCTTCGCTCCGTTGAAAGAGATACCTCTGCCGCCTTTTCTGTGACATCGACCTTCTCATTCTTATTCACCGGCTTATTGTCTAATGTGTAGTTTGCTCCTGTTTGCTTGTTAACATCCATGTTTGTTGTAATCTTCATATTTTTCCCCTTTTCATTCCGTTGTATCTTTTTGCTAACCTCAAAGAATTATGTGTTTACATAATCACTTTATATGTAGATTACCTTTTTTTCTTTCAATTGTCAATATCTTTCTTGTATTTTCAGACAATTATTTATATTTATTATTCATTGCCACTTTTACTTCCTCTGTATTTAATAACATATCGGCATCTTCTTTCCACGTTCCATTCTCCGCCTGATAAAATGTCGTATCTATAATATCCAGCTCTTCCAATTTTCCATGCTCCGGCAGATTATCCACATCAAAACCTGTCACGCAATTTTCAAGTGCTAATTTTTCCAAGTTCGGTAGTTGTAAAAACATCTCTGAGCTACATGGTATATAACAATTTCTTAGAATCAGTCGTCTTAATTTTGTTTTTTCAAGAATATGATTCCATTCGGCTGCTTCGGCATTTACACAATTCCATATTGTAAGGGAAGATAGATTCGGCATGTTTTCGACAAAATCCAGTTTATCCAGCTTACTGCTTTCAACAGACAGGTACTCTAAATACTGCAAATCATACAGAGCATGAAAATCCGTTACCTGATCTGCATAATACAGTCCAAGATTTCTCAATCCTTCTATTTCACCAAGCGCATCTATATTCTCTATGGTATCTGCATACAGATACAACGATGTCAGATTCTTAAAATCCTCCAATCCACTTAAGGACGTTTGTGAAGTCAAATCATATAACGTAAGTGATATAAACTGCAACGGATCTATATATGTCTTAATTTCATCAGGTGTCAAATCCGTTCCAAGAACACAAAGCCTATTCAACCCGCTCAGCGACCCTATACTTCCATAATCCATATATAAGGTACCTAAATCTGTAAATATAGAAAAATCTGTATTCTCAAAGGAAGCATCACTTTCTAATTCTACCGCAAAGTCTTCCCCGAATTCCGGCTCTGCTGCTGTTTTTAACGCATACTCTACTCTTCTCTTCCCGGACTGATAATCATAATCCAAATCCAGATAGGTAATTTTACTGAGTTCCCCCTGTGTTACCATATCATAATCTTTCTGAAATATCTGCTCTACAAGCAGTTTCATTCCTTCTGACTGCCCTGTGGGAGCTGTTACCTCCGTTTCCATTTCTATCGTCTGCTCCATCTCCGGCAAAGATACCTCTTCTTGTTCCCCAACATCTTCTATCGTGATAGAACCTATTTCATATCGCCCCCTGGCAGTATACAAAAAAGAAATGGCAACAAACAAAACAACAATGATACCTAAAACAATCTGATATACCGGTATGCTCTTCTTCCTTTTATTTTTCTTTGCCTCACGTTCTACCTGAATGGAGTTGCTTTCTTCCTTTATCCTTGGAACCGAAACCGTATTTTCTGTAGTCGTATTCCCTTTTGCAACATGCGAAGGACTATATCCACACTTTGTACATACCCATCTGCCATACAAATAATCCATATCCGTACCACACTGCGGGCATTTCATTTTCTTATCAATATCAAAATCACGATCAATATTTTTCATCTTTACAGTTATCCCTTTCTACCAATTTCACTTCCTCTTTATCATATTACTACATTTTCACTTTTAATCCTATCCCCCTTTTTACCCTTGTAATAATGCACATAACTTTTCAATTCTTTTACATTTTTTCGGTTGAATTGATGAAAAGACCATTTTAAAGACAAAAAAGATTCGAGTATTCTTGACAATTGTCGATTTACATGTAAAATTAATAATGTTTTTGGTGTTTAAAGCATGGAGGTATGACATGTTAGTAAAAAATGTTATTGTAGGAGATTTAGATCGCAAGTATGATCATCCACTTGCCGAAATCGTAAATATTGCAAGTCAGTGTGACGCAAACATTACTCTTGAATATGAGAATTATCACATCAATGCGAAAAGCATTATGGGAATCATTGCTTTTAATCCATCTGCTGGTATGGATGTAGCTATCAGAGCAGACGGAAGCGATGAAGAGGCAGCTATTGAACAGTTAGAGACATTTTTAAAGTGTTAATAAAAAGCTCAGGATTTATTCCTGAGCTTTTATTTTGTCATTTTAGCTTTTTCTGATAATCATTTTGTAGAAATCAACGCCCTTGGGAAGCACTCCCTGATAGATATTTTCATTCAGACCATGAATGCTTGCATACTGCTGGTTATCGATATACAATGGGGCAAAACGAAGGCAATTGTCACTAACCTCACTATAGTATTTGGCGTCAGTGGCAGCAGTCATAACATAAGGACAGATGCCAACCCCCGGATAAATCAAAGCCGCCACTTCCTCTATCATCTTAAATGCATTTCCTTCGTAATCAACAATCGGACTAGGAGGATCCTGGTGGATAATCTCCGTTTCTATATCATATTTTTTTGCAATTTTTGAAATTAATTCGATACTTTCTTCATTTGCCTGATGCTGAATAAAACGCATATTTCCTGTAACATAGGCTTCTTGCGGCAATACATTCAGCCCATCCGCGCCCTTTGCCATGGTAAATGCAAGCGTTGTACGAATCATAGCTGCCCCTGCCGGACTAATCATTGGCAATACCTTAAGCAATAAAGGTTCAAACAGCCACATATTCGCAAAGATAAGCTTCATTCCAAAGTCCATATTGGGAGTCATGCGGCGAAGCATTTCTCTTATCGTAGGTGTAACCTTTGTCTGGAACGGACTCTTTTTCTCCACTTCTGTCATGAATTTTGCCAAGCGAACCAAAGGAGTATTCTTACCCGGAGCACTTGCATGCCCTCCCTTGCCTTTCGCAACAAACTTTACATCTCCATAGCCTTTTTCCACGACACCAACCATTCCATAAGTTCCCTTTACGCCTGCTACCGGTTCTTCAATAATCATACCGCCTTCATCCAGCAAAAGAGCTAAATGAATTCCCTGACTTTTTAAATACTCTACCGTAAGCGGCGCACCATTACCGCTCCATTCTTCTGTGCAGCTGCTGGCAATATATACATCACATTCCGGTACATACCCCTCTGCAATCAGCTCTTCTACTGCGGTAAAAATGCAGAATAAACTTCCTTTCGTATCAACAGTGCCACGTCCCCAGACTCTTCCTTTTTCATCTATATCTCCGCTAAACGGTTCATGTTCCCACTCCCCATTTGCTTCTACGACATCCTGATGACTCATAAGAAGAATCGGTTCATGCTTTCCACTTCCACCCCACTTAAATAGCAGGCTTCCGTCAAAGACATGCTTCTCACAGGTCGCATGAACATTCGGAAACAATTCTTCCAGTGTCTCATGAAACTGATAAAATTTCTCTCTTCCTGACTCAAATCGGCTTGATATCGTTTCCTGCTGAATCATCTTTGCAAGACGTTGTCCGTAATTCTGTGCTCTTTCTCCTTTTTCAGGCTCAAGCTTTACTGTTTTCGCAGCGGTTGGCTTTAACATGATTGTTCTTACAACGACAATAAGTGCCAATACTAGCAGTACCATTACTACTATCCACAAAATGATCATTCTGCTTCCCCCTATAATTTATCCTTTGTATATAAAACATATCCAATTAACAAAGCAAGTCCTCCACTTGGAAGGAGAAGCAGACTTGTCTGGCTAATCGCTGCCGGTACGAAAACACATAATACCGTCATTAGCAAAAGAGGAATACATGCAATCTTAGGACTCTTTGCAAAGTATTTTAATCCTAATGCACCAAACAATGCCGGTACCACATTATTAAATGCTGGTAGTAATGCTTCATTTTGTAAAACCGGCTGCAATGGAACAAGCAAAATAACACCAACGACAATAACCAGAGTTGTCACAATTGCGCTCGTTGCAACGCTAATCGTAGAGATAATCTCATTCTCCGGTGTTCCTACTTTTGTTTGCGCAATATCTCTGGAATTCATAGCACACGGAATCTTCATATTTGTTACATTTCCCGTTAAAAATGACAAATAACTTCCTCCTACCCCAAGCATTGGCGCATATACAAGAAACTCTACAATTGCAACTGGAATATAGATAATTCCAACCTTGGCAAATCCACTTAAGGTTCCTTTTAAATCTGGTGATACTCCATTTAACATTCCAATCACAAAAGGAACCGCTATAAGCAATGCAGCTGCTGCAATTAAAGTAATCCTTCCCAGTCGGTGCAGACCATGATTATATTCCTCAAAGAATTTTTCTTTTTCCTGTTCTTTCATTCTATACCACCCTTTCCTCTACATTGCCATATGAATCACAACGGCTGCCGCCATAGCAATCAGCATACTCGCTGCAAGACTAAAATTCTCCAGAACAGCCTTTCCCTTTTTCTGTATAAGATACTCAAAGACTGCCATACATACTGCTGCAACCACAGCCACGATAATCGGCATGACATCAGCCCCTTCTCTTGGTATTGCCTTGCCAATATAAGAACCAATGTAAGCCGCACACAATCCAACAAACATAGCAGTTGTCGCATGTGCCCCAAACCCGGGCTTTCCACTCGACTCCTTCTTTGGTGCCTTTTGAATCTTACTCATATACTTCTTCAGGAAGAAAATACAACAGAATACGCCGCCAAGGATTCCCAATGTCATAACAAGCGCTATGGTTACAAAAGCTCCCATATTCAATTCTTCCAACCGAAGACCGCTTAATCCAACGCTCTGTGCCGCAATCTCTGCTACATTTAATTCATACTGCAAGGCTCCGATTACCGATAACCTAAGCCATGAGAAGGGAACTCCAAGCGTACCACTAAGCGCTACCACACCAAGCAGAATACTAACCGATGGCAATAAAGTAAAGGTTGCACTCGACATAATAGCCTTATTCAACACCTTTTTATCCATGCCAATCCGAATTCCAGCCCGGTAACTCTTTATCAGAAAAATAACACACATCACGGTAATAAATGCCAATACCACTGCCACAATGAAATAGAAAACACCAGCATTTACACTACTTAAATATTCATTCATAAAAATATCCATACCTTTCCGCACTTTTGCACTATATCATGCCTTTCTACATTATATCTTATATTTTATCACGCCGCTATTGTATGTACAATAAAGACACTTAACAGTTTTTACCATTTATATAAATGAAAAAGGAACTGAAAATGTTACTTTCCAGTCCCTTTGCACATTGTTTGTTTTCTTTAAATTTCTGCAATGTTTACGATAGATAACTTACCGTCATTTTCCATCTTATTCTCAAGACTTGTTGCTAATGCCTTTGCCGTATCTAATGCAGTAATACAATTTACACCTGTTTCAATAGACGTTCTTCTAATCAAGAATCCATCTCTTGTCTTATCACGTCCCTGTGTCGGTGTATCAATAACAAGATCAATCTTATGTCCAAGAATCAAATCCATAACCGTTGGTGATTCCTGATTAATCTTATTTACCTTTCTTGCCTTCACACCTGCATCATTTAATGCCTTAGCAGTACTTCTGGTTGCATAGATGGTGTAACCAAGTTTCTCGAAACGTCTTCCGATTTCAATTGCTTCTCCCTTATCTGCATCCTTTACGGTAATAATCATCTGCTTATGCTTTGGCAGATCCATTCCTGCACCAAGGAATGCCTTATAAAGAGCCTCATTAAAGGTCTTTGCAATACCAAGACACTCACCGGTTGACTTCATTTCCGGTCCAAGGCTGATTTCTGCTCCACGAATCTTTTCAAAGGAGAATACAGGCATCTTGATTGCATAATATTCTGCTTCCTTCTGTAAGCCAGGCTCGTAACCTAATTCTCTGATTGTCTTACCTAAAATAACCTCTGTTGCAAGGTCAACGATAGGAATACCTGTTACCTTACTGATATATGGAACCGTTCTGGATGAACGAGGGTTCACCTCAATTACATATACTTCTTCGCCAACTGCAATAAACTGAATGTTAATTAATCCCTTAACGTGTAAAGCTTTTGCAAGTCTTCTTGTATACTCAGCTATTTTCTCTTTTACCAGACGGCCTACGGTATGTGCCGGATATACTGAAATAGAGTCACCGGAATGTACACCGGTTCTTTCAATATGCTCCATGATACCCGGAATCAGAATATCGGTACCATCACAAACCGCATCAACCTCTAACTCCTTACCCTGTAAGTACTTATCAACGAGAATAGGGTGATCCTGTGCAATACGATTGATGATTTCCATGAATTCTTCAATCTCTTCATCGGAAATGGCAATCTGCATCCCCTGACCACCAAGTACATAGGAAGGTCTTACTAATACCGGATATCCTAAGCGATTGGCAACTGCCTTTGCTTCCTCTGCTGTATAAACAGTTCCACCTGCTGCTCTTGGAATCTCAGTTTCTTCCAGAATCTTATCAAACAGCTCTCTATCCTCTGCCGCATCAACGTCCTCTGCTTTTGTTCCAAGAATTGGAACACCCATCTTCATCAGACTCTCTGTCAGCTTAATTGCTGTCTGACCACCGAACTGAACAACCGCTCCGTCTGGCTTCTCAATATTTACAATATTCTCAACATCTTCCGGTGTAAGTGGCTCAAAATAAAGCTTGTCTGCAATATCAAAGTCCGTACTTACTGTTTCTGGATTGTTATTGATAATAATTGTCTCATAACCAGCCTTAGAGAATGCCCATGTTGCATGAACGGAACAATAATCAAACTCAATACCCTGTCCGATACGGATAGGCCCGGAACCAAGTACAAGAACCTTCTTCTTTGCATTGGTTTCGATTGTTTCGTTCTCGCCATCAAAGCAGGAATAATAGTAAGGTGTTGCCGCCTCAAACTCAGCCGCACAGGTATCAACCATCTTGAATGCAGCCTTGATTCCATTTGCATAACGCATTTCCTTGATTTCTTCTTCGCTCTTACCAGTCAGTCTTGCAATCACATTATCCGGGAACTCAATTCTCTTTGCTTCCTTAAGAAGTTCTACTGTTAATGGTCCCTTTTCCAATGCTGCTTCCATCTCTACGATAATAGCAATCTTATCGATAAACCAATGGTCAATCATCGTGATGTTATGAATGGTATCATAATCCATTCCCTTACGAAGTGCTTCTGCAATCACATAGATTCTCTGGTCATCTACAATTTCCAGTCTCTTTAACAGTTCTTCCTTCGTAAGCTCTGTAAAGTCATAGCTTCTTAAACAGTCTACATGCTGTTCCAGAGAACGGATAGCCTTCATGATAGCACCTTCAAAGTTCGTACAGATACTCATAACCTCTCCGGTTGCCTTCATCTGAGTGGTCAATGTTCTCTTAGCTGTAATAAATTTATCAAATGGCAGACGTGGCATCTTAACAACACAGTAATCCAGTGTTGGCTCAAAACTTGCATATGTCTTGCCTGTAATCGCATTCTTAATCTCATCCAGGGTATAGCCTAATGCAATCTTTGCAGCAACCTTGGCAATTGGATATCCGGTTGCCTTAGAAGCAAGTGCAGAAGAACGGCTTACACGAGGATTAACTTCAATAACACAATACTCAAAGCTTGTTGGATGAAGTGCAAACTGTACGTTACATCCACCTGTAATGTTTAACTCTGAGATAATATTCAATGCAGATGTTCTCAACATCTGATATTCCTTATCACTTAAGGTCTGGGATGGAGCAACTACGATACTGTCACCGGTATGTACACCAACAGGATCAATATTTTCCATGTTACATACTGTGATACAGTTTCCAGCGCTGTCACGCATTACTTCGTACTCGATTTCTTTCCAACCAGCAATACAACGCTCTACAAGGACCTGTCCTACACGGGATAAACGTAAACCATTTTCCAGAATCTCTTCTAATTCTACCTGATTGTGAGCGATACCACCGCCGCTTCCACCAAGGGTATACGCCGGACGAAGTACAACCGGATAACCAATGCTATTGGTAAATGCTACACCATCTTCTACATTCTCAACAACAAGAGAAGCTGCACATGGCTCACCAATCTTCTCCATGGTATCTTTGAATTCCTGACGATCCTCAGCCTTTCTGATGGTCGCTGCTGTTGTACCAAGCAACTGTACATTATGGCTCTTTAAGAATCCGCTTTCTTCTAATTCCATACCAAGATTGAGACCTGCCTGACCTCCAAGAGTTGGCAGAATAGAATCCGGTTTCTCAGTTTCAATGATATGTTCTAATACCTTAACGGTTAATGGCTCAATATATACCTTATCCGCAATGTCTCTGTCTGTCATGATGGTAGCCGGATTGGAGTTCACCAATACTACTTCAAGACCTTCTTCTTTCAAGGAACGACATGCCTGTGTTCCTGCATAGTCAAATTCCGCTGCCTGACCGATGACGATAGGACCGGAACCTATTACTAATACTTTCTTTACGTTAGGATTCTTTGGCATTATTTCGTCACCTCCATCATTTTGATAAATCTGTCAAATAAGTATCCGGAATCCTGTGGACCACAACATGCTTCCGGATGGAACTGTACGGTAAAAATATTCTTGCCTGTATAAGCAAGTCCTTCATTGGTACCATCATTTACATTAATAAATGCAGGAGTTGCAATCTTTGGATCAAGCTTATCCATATCTACAACATATCCATGATTCTGGGAAGAAATATATACACGACCAGTTGCCAGATCCTTAACAGGGTGATTGCCACCTCTATGTCCATACTTCATCTTATAAGTATCTGCGCCTGTTGCAAGTGCCATCAGCTGATGTCCAAGACAAATAGCAAAGATAGGAATATCCGTAGCATACAGTTTCTTGATTTCTTCAATAATGCTTGTACATTCCTTTGGATCTCCCGGTCCGTTTGATAACATGATTCCGTCCGGTGCATCCGCAATGATTTCAGAAGCAGGAGTATTCGCCGGATATACCGTTACATCACAACCTCTGCTTTTTAAAGAATAGGCAATATTTTCTTTTGTTCCAAGGTCAAGAAGTGCTACCTTCTTACCCTTTCCGTTGAGTTCTTTTACAAGAGAAGGCTTCTTCTCACGAACACCGTTCTCAAATGCTTTCGCATCAAATCTTGCACTTCCGGATATTGCACCATTATCCTCAATGCCTTCGGAACCCTTTACTGCATATTTTTTATCGCAGGTAACTTTCTCAACTACCTTTCCAGTCGTATAGGCTTTCAATTTAGGAAGTATCTCTTCGAATACGTAATTCTCGTTTGTGGTAATCATACCATTCATCGTTCCCTTTTCACGAAGAATCTTCGTCAGGGCTCTTGTATCAATACCTGCAATTCCCGGTACACCATTCTCTTCAAGGAATTGCTGAATAGAGTAATCAGCTCTGAAGTTGCTGTAATTTCTTGATAATTCTCTTACGATAAATCCGTCCGGCCATGGCTTTCTTGATTCCATGTCATCCTTGCAGACACCATAATTACCAATCAGCGGATATGTCATACAAACAGCCTGTCCTGCATAGGAAGGATCTGTTAATACTTCAAGGTATCCAGCCATTGAGGTGTTGAACACAATTTCACTGATAACTTCTTTGTCCGCACCGATATGAGTACCCTCAAATACAGTGCCGTCTTCCAAAATTAAAAATGCCTTCATTTTACTACCTGAGCCTTTCTTGTATATTAAAAAATCGTTATAGTGCACGATTTTTCCGTGAAAATAAGCCTTTTTAAGCCATTTCACATACCTTTTGCATAATCGACTAATTATATCACACGACCTTTTACCATTCAAGATATTCCTTTCAAGTAAAAGGTACGAAAAATATTCAAATTTACGCTATTTTATACCATAATCTGACGAAAAAGGGCAGAACGAAATTCGCTCTGCCCTTTCCAAATATGTATGTTTATACCATCTTTATGAATAATTAGTATAAGATCAAACAAGATACATAAGAATCAATAGGAATGCATACCGTTCCAATTTCACTTACTGTCTGCGCAGTAATGAAATCATAAGAATGAGTTTCTTCATTATAAGTATAAATATAAGCCTGTTTTCCTACCTTTTCTTCGCCTAATACAACATTCATATTAGTCTGCTGTGTAAACTGCATTCTAGTTCTGCTGGAGATAAACTTAGCCTCAAAACCAGCTCCAAATTCTGGTACGTTTCTCTCATACAACTTAAGATCAACCTCACCTGTGATTCCTGTAAGAATCTCAGATGTTAATGTAATAACCATGTCATCCATGAAGAAATTGTAATCTGCACCACTAGCTACCATCTTAGAAACTGCTGTCTGTGGAATAACAAGTTCTGTTACATCTGTTACATTGATATTTACAGAAAGCTTCTGAGCTACTGCATCAGGTGTAGTTGCAAGTGGAACCTGATGATTAATCAATTCAGCTACTTCATATGCAGATGTTATTACATTATCCCATCCCTTAACTGTAACGCCATGCTTATTAACAAAAGTTGGGAATACACGGTTATCTACCGTTTTCTTCTCTTCTTTGCTGTCATTTTCATGATGCTCATTCTGAGAATTATTGTTTCCAGAATGATTTGGCTTCTGCGCTGGCTTAGTTGGCTGTTCTGGTTCTACCGGCTGTTCTGGTTCTACTGAATCTGCTAATACAACCTTTGCCGTATCTAAGCCTGCTGTAACTGCTGTGATGGAATCATAGTAAATAGTACCACTAACCATGCCATCTACAACCGCAGCACTGTCACCGATTGCATTTACCCATAAACCAAAGGATGTAATATTACCTTTATCCTCAACAAGTCCTCCAGCTGGATTACCAGAGATATCTCTTGCTACGAATTCTGCGAAAGGAATTGTAACATATACTGCGTTAGTACCTGCTGCTACATAATCCTCATTCAAATTCATATAATATTCATATACATTACCATTTGCGGTAATCTGAATAACAGTCTTCTGCGCATTGCCATCTGGGATTGTCCAGAAGCTTAATGCGTCACAATCAGCCCAGCTTACTTCCTTAGAAATAGTAGCTCCTGCCCAACCATCACTTGTTTCATTATAAGTAAACTTCATAGCATAATCGCCTTCGTTTACATTGTCCTGATTAAGTGAAAGTGTAATGCTGCTGCCGGATGCCTTATTGGTTGTCCAAGCCTTTGTTAACTGAGAATCAACACCATAGTAGTTCTCAAATCCATCAATTTCATATGGATCAACTTCTGGTACTGGAATGTTGAACATAACACTGATTGTCTCTGTTGCTGTTCCATTAATCTGTAATGTAATAGAACCAACATATTCACCCATTGCAGCTAAGTCCTCTGCTGTCAACTGAGCTACACCATATCCATTTGCAACAGTTGCTGTTAAAGTACGTGTTTCTGTTTCGCCTGCACATACAAATTCAACCGTATCTTCTTCTGTAACACCTGTTAATTTAGCTGTTAAAGTAGTTGCCTCTAAGATTCTTGTTCCAGCGATTGGGGATACAATATATCCGTCCTGCTCAAGAGCTGCTGTTGCATTGATAGATACATACTTCATCTGCTCTAATGCATTCTTCTGATTTACAGCAAATACACTGGTATCCTGATTGAAGAAGCGGATAAAGTTATCCATCATCTCGTGACCATGCTTTGTTCCTTCTTCATTCACAGACTTAACATATGGTGTATAGAAGCCGTCCTTCTCGCTGAAGTTAGCCCATACAAGATAGTATGATGCATCACTTGCCTTAACTGCATCGAGAATTTCCTGATGCCAATCTGGTCTTGCATTACCCTGCTTTAATAATGCTGTCTGATTATCTCCTGCTACAACATCATGTCTTGCACCTGTCTCAGTAACAGAAACCAGCTTGCTATGCTGTTTTGCAAAGTCTGCTACCACATTAAGCTCATTGGTAAAGCTTGCAATAAAGGAATCTCCCTCTGCCGGATTATCATGATACATATCAAATCCAACCATATCAACGTATCCATCACCCGGATAGCGTACTGCATACTCTTCTACGTTTGCTGCCTCAGAACCTGGTCCATATACATAAAGTAAGTTATGAACACCCTTCTCATCACGTAAGTATTCTACTGTATATTTATATACACTCTTATAAGTCTGTGCATCACATAATGCAGCTCCCCACCAGAACCAGCTTCCTGTATTTTCATGGAATGGTCTGAAAAGGATTGCTCCGTCTACCTGCTTTGCATAGTCTGCAACCATATCAAGGTATGCGGTAAACTCTGCATTGTAAGTGCCACCTGGAAGAATGTTATTCATAACATCGTTAGAAAGATCTCCCGGTGTATATCCACTGAAATCATAAGCTGCATAGCTTGGTGCATCTGCTGATACACTTACGGAATCTACCTTTGAAAGGTTTGGTGTATGAAGAGAAAGTGTTGCAATTGCACCATTTCTGATGTTGAAGTTTGTTAACGCTGCTGCTGCGATTACATTCTGTTCCGCTACTGTTGATGCTGCCTGAATCTTTGCTGCAACGGTTGCATACTCGCTATCTACACCATCCATCTCATTGAGATATCTTTCGGCAGAATATTCATCTCCTGTAAGAGAAAGTCCGTCAATACCGATAACACCTGTATAAGAACCTACAACATCCATGGTATCGGAGTTCGATAAATTAGAGTTACCTGCCTTATGGCTTGTATTGTTCTGCTGACCAAAGATTACACTGTCAGTCTGTCCTACTGCCTGTAAATAAGCATAAATCTGCTTTACATCATCCGTAGCATTTGCATCTACTAATGTAATATTCTGTGCAATTTCACTGCTTCCTGCACCTGTTACAAGAGTAGTTCCATTTACAGATAACTGCATGTTCTGACCTGTTACTTCTTCTGTTGCATCTACATAGATATCTTCTACTTCGGAAACCTCTGAAATCAATGCTACATTGTCAAGATATACAACACCCTGATAATCTGTCTCATATCCAATGATACCGATGGTAATGCCATTTTCAATATCTGTCTCGTCAAATGAGAGAGAAACCTGTACTTTCTTAAGTGTTCCATCATAATCTTCTGCATTTTCAAGATTGATGGTTACATCTGTATTAACACCGCTGTTAGAGAAAACCTTAGATTTAAACATTCCTGTTGTTAACTTTGCAGAATCATAAATAAAATCAAAGGTAAGCTTATTAGCGCCTGCCACCTTGAAATCATCGCCCCAGAAAGAAGACTTAATCTCACTCCATGTAGAAGAAGCATTCTTAGAATAGTCTACATTCATCTGAAGTGCCTGATAACCTTCATTCCATTCAATGCTGTTATCTCCATCGTTATCCCATGTACCATCATAGTACCAGCCATCAATGCCTGTTGCGAAATCCCAAAGATATAATACGTTACTTGAAACTTCACCTGCACCATTTTCAAGCTTTACATTTGCATAATACACTGGTCCATTGTAATCACACTGCCAACCTGCAAGCTTTACGGTAAACTCTGCAAGTCTGTCTGCTGTAATCTCATCTCCAAAAGTGAAGGATACATTTGCCTTCTTATAAGATGCTCCGTCAATTTCTACCGTCTCTGTGAATGCATCGGAAGTAAACTCTGGAATTGCCGCATTCTGTGTCCAAGCCCAATTGTCTCCAAGTCTTGCAATACCCTGGAGCTTGATTACTCCGCTATAAGCTGCATCTGCTGGAACAAATACATCAAAGGATACCTTAGCACCGCTGTTAAGTGCCTTTTCACTGGAAAGTCCAAGCTGGTGCTCACCCTTATCATCCCACTCGCTTGTTGCATCAAATACTACATCGGCTCCATAGAACTGATGTAATTCGATTGTCTGAGCTTCACCTTCTAATACAACATTATTAAATAAAATAGCTCCTGCATAATCACACTGCCAGCCTGCAAGCTTTACCGTAAACTCTGCAAGATAGTCCTCTGTAATCTCATCTCCAAAAGTAAAAGATACATTTGCCTTCTTATAAGTCTTACCTTCAATTTCTACTGTTTCTGTAAAATCTGCTGCTGTAAATTCAGGAATCTCTGCATTCTGTGTCCATGTCCAGTTGTCTCCAAGTCGTGCTACACCCTGTACCTTAATAACACCGTTATAAGCTGCTGATTCTTCTGGAATATACATATCAAAAGAAACTTTTGTTCCACTGGTTAATGGTGTTGAAGTACTAAGTCCAAGATGCTGTTCACCCTTATCATCCCATGTACTTGTATTATCAAACGCTAACTCTTTTCCATAAAATGCA
This sequence comes from uncultured Roseburia sp., assembly GCA_964445375.1. GTDB lineage: Bacteria > Bacillota > Clostridia > Lachnospirales > Lachnospiraceae > COE1. The sequence goes on along the minus strand of CAYUKO010000041.1, from coordinate 9,621 downwards.
GTATATCCTTTCGGTACTACTAATGCTTCCTCTTCCGGTGTCTCTACCGGTGCATCGATTTCTTCACCCTGTAACTCAACATTGGCATAATAAATCGCACCCTGATAATCACACTGCCATCCTGCAAGTTTTACAAGAAATGTTCCAAGCTTACCTGTTGTTAATTTATCTCCACATGCAAAAGATACATTTACCTTTTTATAAACATTTCCATCTACTTCAACAGTCTCTGTAAAGTCGCCAGCTGAAAACTCTGGAGTAGCTATTTCTGTCCAAGTCCAGTCATCTCCAACTTTTGCTACACCCTGTACCTTAAGGACTCCATTGAATTCTGCGGATTCTTCCGGAATATACATATCAAAAGAAACAGTCGCGCCATTAGCTAATGCTTTTTCGGTAGAAAGACCAAGTTCTGCTTCTCCCTTGTCATCCCAATCACTACTGCTATCAAATGTTAATTCTGTACCATAAAACTGTGTTAATGCTACATCCTCAGAAACTACATCTGATTCTGCATCTTTGTCATCTTCAACTAATTCATCTTCTACTATTTCATTGTCAACTTCTACCTCACCATCTGTTATTTCATTATCAACTTCTGCTTCATCGTCTGTCGTGTTATCATCAGCGCCTGTTTCATCATTCACTGTGTTATCATCAACGTCTGTTTCATTGTTTTCTGTATTATCATCGACATCTGCTTCATCGTTCACTGTGTTATCATCAGCATCTGTTTCATCGTTCACTGTGTTATCATCAGCGTCTGTTTCACCATTCACTGTGTTATCATCAGCGTCTGTTTCATCGTTCACTGTATTATCATCAACGATTTCTTTGTTCTTTTCCTCGTCTGATGTCTCATTATCTTCCTCTTCTACAACCTCGTCCTTTATATCTTCTTCCTGTAGTGTTGCTTCCTCAGCAAAAACAACTCCTCCTGCCACATTACAAGATGATACAGCTAAAATTCCAGCCATACTTAAAGAAAATAACTTCATAACCCTTTTTTTCTTCACGTTTATACCTCCCTACGTGTACTGCTTTTTCCTGTCGTTTCTTTATTTAGCTAATTAATAGGATTTTCAGGTTGTTAATTATCTAGCACATTTCCAGTTAATATTAGCTTGTTTTTTAATTATATTCAGTCTTATTTTTTAAGTCAAGTTATTCTATAAAAATGAGCGTTTTGCACATTTTTTAACTCATTTTAGCTTGTGTTTTTAAGTTATACTTCGTCGTTTTTAACAATAAAAAAACACCAGCAAAAACGCTGGTATTCATTGTGACTTTTCTCCTATTATTTTTATTTGATTCCAAAAACAAAAATAAGCTACTATCGCAGCTTATTTTTTTACATCATATTCTTCATCTGTGCAAATAAGTCCAAATCGCTCTGTGTCAACTTCATATTTGTATTAAACTCTTTCCCTTCCGGACTTGTTACCTTAATCTCGATAATTGTACCATCACCAATTGCCTCTCTCCCAACAGCCTGCATAAATGGCATAAACTTTGGATGATTCCTGCTAAAGGTATCCCAAGCACTCTTAATCTTCATTACACTTGAAAAATCGAACATCTTAAATCCTCCTTACCTGATACTCTTTAAATAAGATATACGACCTTATCCTCATCCATGCTCTTATCCTGCATGGCTGCTCTTGCTTCTTCCTCCTGATAACGGTTTATGTAAAAAGAGAACTTCTTTCTACTTTCAAATAAACCCTTTTTCACATCTCTTACCTTGTCCACTTTAATCAGATAAGAGACTCCGTGATTCAAAAAAGCTTTCTCAATCGCACCCTTCATTCCTTCATCATAAGTCTCAACGAAAGCTATCTCACGCCCATGAATCTTTTCCGTCATCTTTGTCACATCCTCACTTAACTATATACTATAGTATAGACTGAATTTTCAGAAAAGTACAGTTGACATATTCACTAATTAATTTGCACAAAAATCCAACTTCTTTTGGTAAACATGTGTTTTGTGCGTTATCATAATAGGGCATTTTTTATCATTTATCTCTTCTTAGATACTTCGCTGTAATCGTATCCCCCTTTTCTATCATTTCCTTCGGTGTTCCGGTAAATACCACCTCGCCGCCTGCGGTTCCACCATCCGGCCCCACATCAATCAGATAATCTGCCAGCTTCATCACATCCGTATTGTGTTCAATGACCACAACCGTATTGCCTCGCTTCACAAGTCCATCCAATAAGCTCATAACCTTCTTAATATCTGATGCATGAAGCCCTGTTGTCGGCTCATCCAGGATATAGATGTTTCCCTTTTTGTCCAAATGCTTTGCCAATTTGAGTCGCTGTCGTTCTCCACCTGACAAGGTTGAAAGAGGCTGCCCCAAGGAAAGATACAGCAATCCCACTTCTATCATAGCTTTCAGATACTTCTTAATCTTTTTGCTATTCTCAAAAAATGACAACGCTTCCTCCGCTGACATCTGTAGCAGTTCAACGATATTTTTACCATGATAACCGTAGGATAATGCTTCTTTACTATATCTTACCCCTTCACAAGCTTCACATTCCGTCACAATCGGGTCCATAAATGCCAGCTCGGTTACGATGACGCCTTTTCCCTTACACACAGGACATGCGCCTTTGCTGTTAAACGAGAAAAGCGATACATCTACGTTATTTTCCTCTGCCATAAGCTTTCTTATCTCATCAAAGAAGCCTAAAAAAGTTGCTGGTGTGGAACGCTCTCTTGCTGTAATCGGTGACTGGTCAACTAAAACCACATCATCCTCGTACTGCTTGGCAAACACCTCACGAATCAGACTACTCTTTCCTGAGCCAGCCACTCCTGTTACAACCGTAAGTACATTCAGCGGAATATCTACCGAAACATTTTTGAGATTGTGCAGCCTTGCCTCTCTGACCGGCAGAAACTTTACTGGCTTTCGCGGCTGTTCCTTGACATAAACCTTCTCGCTCATCGCATTTCCGGTTAACGTCCCTGAAACAAGCAGCTTTTCATAGCTTCCCTGAAACAGAATCTGTCCACCATTTTTCCCGGCTAACGGTCCCACATCAATAACCTCATCTGCAATACGGATAATATCCTTATCATGCTCTACGACCAGAACGGTATTTCCTTTATCACGCAGGCTTGTCAGCAACCTGCTCATTCTATGTACATCACGAGGATGCATTCCGGTACTTGGTTCATCAAAAATGTAGGTCATTCCTGTCAGCGAACTTCCCATATACCGCACCAGTTTCAAGCGCTGCGCCTCGCCACCTGAAAGGGATGTTGTCTCCCGGTTCAGATTCAGATAGGGAAGTCCTATATCTATCATTCGCTCCAAGGTTGCTGTCATGGACTCTACAATAGCACTGACCGATGACTCATCTATTCTTTTCATTACCTCATACAGCTCTGAAAATTCCATATCACACAGCTGGGCTATCGAATATCCATGCACCTTACATGCCAGTGCTGCCGGATTCAGCCTCTTTCCATGACAACAAGGACACTCCTCCTGTTTCAACAGCTTTTCTAACCGCTTCTGAATGGTTTCTGAGGCTTCTGAACGGTCTTTATTGAGGAGATTTCTGGTCAAGTAGTTATAGATACCCTCTACCTTCTTATGAACCTGCTCTCCACCCTTTTCATACGCTCCATAGAGAAGAAGGTTCTTCTCCTGCTCGCTATAATCCTTCCAAGGCTTGTCCAATTCAAAAAGTCCTGACTGCGCATACTGCTTCCAGTACCAGCTTCCCGGGCGAAACATCGTAATGTCCATCAACCCCTCATTCCATGATTTATCCGGCTCTATAAAAGACTCCACATCAACCTGCGTTATCTTTCCAAGTCCACCACACTCCTGACACATACCATTTGGATTGTTGAAGGAAAAATAAGAAGAGGTTCCCACATATGGCTTGCCTATTCTGGAAAACAGAAGCCGAAGCTGTGCATACAGATCCGTTATCGTTCCAACCGTTGAGCGTGCATTTCCCCCTAATCTGCTCTGGTCTACAATCACGGATGCCGAGAGATTTTCGATTTTATCCACTCTTGGTTTCTCATACTTTGGCAGTTTTCCCCGCACGAACGCAGGATACGTCTCCTTTATCTGTCTCTGGCTCTCTGCCGCAATCGTATCAAATACAATGCTTGACTTACCGGAGCCCGATACCCCGGTAAATACAACCAGTTTCCCCTTTGGGATATCAAGTGATACATTCTTTAAATTATTCTGTGTTAAACCACGAATGATAATCTTATCCTGTTGCTCCATCATGCCCTGTTTCCTCCTATCGCTCTGCCATTCCTGTGGTCGGGAAAGCAGTAGCTTTTTGTTCACTTCTACTGTCCTCATGTACATAGAATACACAAATGAACATTGTCATAATCTCTGTTACCGGTGCTACAAGCCATATCCCTGTCATTCCAAACCAGACCGGCAACGTAAAAATACCTATTAATAAAAGCACAAGCCCTCTTGCGGAAGAAATAACCGCCGATTCCTTCGCCTTGCCAATGGAAGTAAAGTAAAAAGAACAAATCTGATTCATCCCACAAAACAGAAACGATATCATGAAAATCCTTGTTCCTGTCTCCACCATGTTCTTCACCGCTTCACTTTTTACAAACATCCCGCTATAACTCTCACCGGCAACTAATAACAGCAGAATCATGGCAACCCCTGCGCCAAACACGAACTGATTCGTCTTTTTACGAATGCCTCTTGCCAGCTCATAATCTCCTGCACCATAGGCGAAGCTGATGAGCGGAAAGATTCCCGTTCCAAATCCTGTAATAATCATTCCAAAGCTATAGCATAGATATCCTACTATTGTAAAAGCAGCTACTCCATCCACACCAAAGCTTCTCATAATAACAAAGTTATAAGCAAACATGGAAATACAGGATGCCATTTCTCCGATAAACTCAGAGCTTCCATTCAATGCAGTGTCCACAAGCACCTTTTTATCAAAGGAAAATCTTCCAAGCTTATATACCTTTGACAGCCTGATAAAATAGAACACATTGCACAGCAAAGATACCACTGCTGCCCCAAGCGAAGCCAACGCAATCGCTGCTGCTCCAAAACCAAGCTTACAGAATACATAGTCAAACACAATATTCAGAATCACATTTAACAGATTGGTAAGCATAAAATATTGCGGCTTGCCCTCTCCTCGTATGAAGCCTCCCAATGTCGAATTCATTATCATAACCGGAAGTACCAACAGCATAACCCGATAATACTCTGTGAAATACTCTGCAACTGCTCCTTGGGCATGTAAAAACTGTAGAACAGGCTGAAAGCATAGTCCTATCACACAGCTAAGAGCCACCAGCACTACCATGACGGTTACTAATGTCTGTCGAAAGACCTGATTGCATTTCTCCAGCTCCCCTGCTCCCATCTGCATTCCTGCGATTGCCATTCCTCCAACCGAAAACAGCAATCCTACTGCCAGATACAGGTAAACAATCGGCAGTCCGAGATTTACTGCTGCCAATCCTTCCTCACCTACATAATTTCCCATGAAATATCCATCCGCAATGGTAATCAGCGAGGTTAACAGCATTGCAATAATAGATGGTATCGAAAACTGTAAAATGACCTTTACCTTGTTTTCTCTCATGTTCTTCAAATCCATAAAAAACTCCTCCTTATTCTTTTCCGGGATATCTACGGATTGCTTCGTTCTTCGAACTACCGCAATCCTACAAACATTCAGAATCCGCCTTAATCAGGCTACTTCTTCATGTTTGTGCGGTCCCTAGGTTCATCTATTTACATACAAGCATGTAATATATGAACCTCTTGACCTTGATATCCCACATTATAAGGAGGCGTTAAAAAAATAACTTCTGAATTTGTGCTGTTTGTATTATCCTGATTATGCAATCACCATATATACATCAACCGTCATATCTTTATGATAGACTTCTATAACAGTTCCTGTACATATGATTTTATTTCTTTCGGCATACTCTTTCATCATAATATGTGCATCTTTTACCTTGGAAAATCCTTCCGTAAAGTGAACATGCATACACTCTGCATACCCTTCACAGCAAGTATTCTCCAAGCCCTCTCCAGCTTCACATACAGGAAGGCAGGTTTGCATGGTAAACTCACCATCATACTTTAAGAGTCCTTCATACTTAACAAAATGCTCGCCTGCTAAAGTGAGTTTCTCCCTTGCAGCACGTTCATACAGCTTTCCAATCGATGTACCCAATTCTTCCCTATCCACATTTTCCTGCACGTAAATACAATTGCACTTAGGGAAATGTCGGACATCAATCCTGCTGTTACTTGTATGCATCGTATCCTTTTTTAGCGACATCTCATTTTTTATTTCGCTCAGCTTCATATCAAGCTCCGCAAGCTTATTTCCCATTATCTCTTCTTCACTTGCCTTTCCTGATAAAATCTGCTTTATTTCAAACAATGAAATCCCTATTTTTCTATATCTTTTAATCTTCTCTAATTCCGCAAGCTGTTCCATTGCATAATAATGATACCCATTTTCCTGATTAACGAAGAAAGGCACCAATATTCCTTCTTCTTCATAAAGCCGTAAAGCTTTTCTTCCAATATTTCCTATTACTGCAAATTGACCTCTGGTATACATTATTTTTGCACCTTCTTTCTTTTTACCCGTCCAAACCATGGCAGGAATCCCACGTGCATAAACCATATATCGTAAAGAAAGTAGTGTGAAAACATCTTATAGTCCTGACGTTTTACAAAATTTAATGTTGCTTCAGCGATAAATCTTGCCGAATCCATATTCAGCAATTCACCAATATGCTTATCCGCAGCTGCCGGATTTCCCATATGTCCATATTCTCCCATTGCTCTAAGCTGTTTCTTCTTTGAAATCATATCACGCCCCGTTATACTTGAGGCGGGAAGTTCCTCATATCCCGGACGTACATAATTCTTATCAATTGCCAGCATACAGGAGGTTTCCACCCAGCCCGCATGGAAATCATTCGGATATTCCTTCTCATAATTACAAAGCTCGTCAGATACATCACGCTTTATCCTAGTATCATCTGTGGAAAAGAAAGCTCCCATAGGCGCAATGACACACTCTCCACATTTTCTATTCACTTTTCTTATGGCCTTTTCAACAGCTATCTGATGTTCCGGATCTGCATGTGACGCAACCACAACCACATGTAAAAATCCCATATTTATCACACTTTCCAATAATTCCTTTATTACCAGATAAGTAATATGCATTGGAAAATGGATACAACCGTAAAATGAATTCACAGATGCCGACGCTACTGGAATACTTGGCAGATAATAACAGCTATAACCACTGTTCTTCTCAATCATGCTCATCGCGTCTTTCGACCATTGTTCTCCTTCTATCAAGTCTGTTGCAAGCGGAAGACAGACCCCATGCTCCTCTATCGGTGCAACTGTAAGAAAGAGAATACTTCTCTCTTTATCAAGACCTTTTACTTCGTTCCATGTTAACAAGCTTAAATCCTGCATATAAATAACCACCTTTCAGTTTGTTCTGAAAAGAGATTACACCTGGTCCTTTGGGCAAGGTCAAGAAGAATCTAACCTTATCCTTTTATTGGAATGCAGATATCCATTACCATATACAGACGCTCCATGTCAACAGAATGATAGATATCAAAGCCATAACGCTTATCCAATGCATAACCGCTTTGGGGAAACCATATATTTAATAACGTCTGATGTACCGGAAAAATATCCCACAGATAGCCGTCAAAATGATATACCATATATCTTCCGCCTTCCATGACACGGGTGTTTTCCAGTGTACAGCTTCTGTCTACCGTCATGCAGATATCGTAGAGACAACCATCTGCATCGGTAATCGTAGGATCATCATATGTGCTTTCCAACAAAACCGTGTCTTTTGTGATGTACTTCTGATATTTTTCCATAAAGGCGCACCAGTCTGCCTTCAAGTCATGATAATTCCCTTTGTATCTCTCATAAATGACATAGAAATCCTCTAATACCTCGATGGTAATATTTTTATTGCATTCCTCATAGGACATCACTCGGTCTGCCACCATATCATTGTAAATCTCCCAGTTTGGATTCGTAGCAATTGATTTTTCTGCAATACTTTTTCGAAAATCTGCCGGAGACATACTGTGATGCTGTCGGAAAGCCGAGCTGTAATTGGAAGAGGTATACCCATAATCATTGCAAATATCCGTCACACTTTTCTGCCGTTCTACCTTAAGCCGGAATGCACTTTGTTCCATCTTGATTCGTTTAATAAAAGCATATACACTCTCTCCTGTTTCTTCCTTAAATATCCTATTAAAATAGAACTTTGAAAAATGGCAATGCTCTGCAACATCCTCTACCGATATTTCCTCTGTGATATGCTCCATGATATAGCTTATGGCTTCGTTAATTACTTCGTTCTTTATCATATTGACCTTTCTTAAAGTAAAAGACTGAACATCATAAAAAATGTGTCCAGCCATTTCTATATTCCTAGTATTTACTTATCTTTTGCTATCAACGCTTCCAATTCTGCAATACGTGCATCTTTTTCTGCAATGGTGGTATTTTGTTGTTTAATGGTTGTATCCTGCTCTTTAATGGTTGTATCCTGCTCTTTAACTGTTATCTCAAGTTCTTTAATGGTTTCGCCCTGCGTAGCAATGGTGGTTTCGTAATACTTCTGCTGTTTTAAGTAATCATCACGCCTGCGACACTCTTCACGAATCCGTGCGTCCGAGCCAAGTACATATAACGTTTTTGCTGTTTCTTCAAAGTATTCATTCTTTGCAGTCATCGATTTCAACTCCTCCCATGTCTTTGTCTTAAACAGGTACGCCCAATAATCGAGTTCATACTGCCTGTCCTCTACGGTTGCAAGCTCTATCTGGTTCAATTCTATCACACGCAATTGCAGCTTGTCACTGAATACCATGTTATTTTTCTCATTTTTGAATAAATAGGTTGCATAAAATTCCGGTGCTTCCGGAAAAAGGGTAAAGTTAAGAAAACTGATATGTATCGTTGGCAATACCTCTATATACTCTTGTCCTTTCAAGAGTGAGTCAAAGGAACGGCATAAATAGCTCAGAGAACGTTCTTTCCAATTACCTTCATTTACCACCTGCATTTCTAAGTTTAATTTTGTATTATTATTCAACAATACATTTACATCCAGCCAAAATTCCTTATCTTTTATGGCTGCTCCTAATTCAATGGGATTAGTTATTTCAAGTGATTGTATATCAGACGGTGATAGATGTAATAGAGAACAGACAAGACCTTCCAGAACCTTTTTATTCTTTTGCAGAACAGCCCGAAACATATAGTCGTTTGTCATGTTGTATAAAATATTTCCTGTAATATTCTCATAGGAAACCATTTCCTGTGATGTTTTTTCTTCTTCTGAATTGTTACTCATAGAAACTCCTTTGTGATTTGATTATTTTTGAAATGCGCATAGATATCCTGTTTTTAACACGATATATAGATAGGTTACGTAACAATTCGACTATATCACAGATCATGCTAGCCCTCTACAAAAGCACATGATATTTTAAAAAGATTTGTATCTGTTCAGAACCCCTTCTGGCTCAATGACCAGTTGTTGTGTAAAACAG
>CAYUKO010000040.1:0-26835 GCA_964445375.1 uncultured Roseburia sp. | reverse complement strand
CTCATTTATTCAGGCTCTATTTGGAAATATTTGCTGGGAAAGTTGAGTAAATAATCTATTTTAGATTTACCACCAATTTCAAAGTTCTTTTTCGCAACCTATAGTTGCTTCAAAATCAATATAACAAATGCCGCAGATTCCTCTGCGGCATTCCCTATCTACATATTCAAATCATTCCGGCAACAAAATGGCAACACATTTTTGCAACCATGGTGCAACCGACTACACTAACAACAACTCTTTCCAATTTTTTGGAAATCCCATTGTTTTAATATCCACCTTCTCATACTTATCTATCAAAGTCTCAATATCTTGAACATAAAGATTCCAACGTGAATCATTCTTCAAAATATGTTTCATACAAAGTAGTATCCCAAACATTCTATTGTTTCCAACACCAGCCTCCAAATACTCCTTATACAAAAGTGGTGTCTTAGATAACTTCGCATTATATAATCGTCCATAGTGTGCACAAATATTCCTTACGTAGGATATACTCTCAAGCCAACTCTCCAAATACGTATAGCCAATGCCAAATGACTTTGCAACCGCTTTTTTATCAGGATTTTTCATGTTCTTAAAGAACTTTGACAATGTTCCGAAACTAAATACTTCAACTAACGCATATATCGGTAATTGTCCTCCCTCATAATTTTCTCTAAAATTTCGTACAAATGGTGCCTTGGATTACGATCAATTTTTTCCCTTGAATCCAAGGCTATATGCCTTAACAAGCCTAAAATATGAAATATCGTTCAATATCTTTTGGGCATATTCTTCATCAGCAACTACCAGTCCAATTTCCATCAAATTTCCGATTTGTTCCTCTATTGTCATAGGTGCCTGATGCTTTTTTAATTCACCCATACATTTTCTCCTAAAAATTAAAAGACCCAACGTGGTCCGCATCGTTGAGAGGCGTGTTGGGTTCTGTTGATATTATTATATGCGTTTTTTTGAATTCCGTCAATATTTATTAAACCTATACATATCTTCCTGCCTGGGCATACCACATTTGACTATATTTTCCATTCATACGCAATAGTTCTTCGTGTGTACCCTGTTCAATGATTCTTCCCTGTTCCATCATATAGATGCAATCTGCATCTCTTGTCGTGGAAAGTCTATGCGAAATAAACACCACGGTCTTATCCACTGCAATCTCACGGAGTGCTACATTTAATTGATACTCAGACATTGGGTCAAGGGCACTGGATGGCTCATCCATAATAATCAAATCATTATGTCGATATAGCGTTCTTGCAATTGCTACTTTCTGGCTTTCTCCGCCCGAAAGGTTCACGCCATCCTTTTCAAATTCTGTGGTAAGAGGAGTCTCTATTTGATATTTCAGTTTCTGGTCGGTCAAGGTGAACCGCGCATCATACAAAGCTTTCTCAACCTCATAAGTTTCCTGTTTATCTAATGTGCAATGATCCATTACAACATTTTCCCGAAGCGATGCGGCATATATCTTATAATCCTGAAAAACAGCTCCAATTTCACTTCTATATTCTTCTAACTTTAAGTTTCTTATATCCTCTCCGTTTCTAAGAATCGTTCCCTCATTTTGGTCATATAACCGCATAAGAAGTTTCGTTAAGGTAGACTTCCCTGCACCGTTGTAGCCAACTAAAGCAATCTTTTGTCCTCGCTTTAATTCCATATTGATATCATGTAATACTTCTTTCCCATTCGGGGTATAGGAAAAGCTAACATGTTGTAAAGACAACGTATCCATATTGCCTTCTACTTTCTTTGTTCCATCCTTTATCTGAGGTTGATGTGATAAAAAGGCTCTTATTTTTTCAATGAATACACTATTCATGGCAAGCTGAGGACATAACTCGGCTAATTTATTTCCCTTTCTGCTCATATAGCGAACCATATTAACCAGCACCACCATAGAACTGATGCACAATTGCCCTTTTTCCACTACCAGCCATAAAAGAATGGGAAGATACAGCGCATATACCAGAAAATAACCCGATACATAATCCTTCAAAAAGCCATAGAAAAACAGTTTTTTCCCGTATTTTTTGTTGTTTCTATTTAATTCATCATTACATTCTTCAAAATCCTTCATCAATAGATCATTGATTTCTTTATGAAGCCTTAATTCCTTGGCATATTCCTGCAAATAAAATACTCTATGCTGATAACTACGCTTTCTTTCACTTAGATTGGCTTCTAACTTCTTTTCTTTTACTAATTTAAAGTACGATTTGCTTGCCAAAAACTTTACCAGAAAGCAACTAACTACAACCATAATACTTGCTATACTATTACAGCTAAGATAGAAGAAATCCACGATTAAGCATGTTATGTATCTTAGGAAATTATAGCTGTCATCGTAAAATCTATCTACACACTGATCTGCCTGCGTAGTGGACAAAATGAATTCATTATAATAATCCGGATTATCATAGCACGACAAATCTACTTTATGCGCTCTATCATATATTTTTTCGCGTAGTTTCTGATATAGAATTGGTTTTATCTTTACCGTTGACCAATAAAAATATGCTGAGCTTGCTAACTGATGCAATATCAACGCAATAAAGATGCCTGCCGTTAAGATAGCCAGATGCTTAAAGGCATGTCCCTCTTCCGCAGCACGAAGATTATAGCCAATCCATACCGTATGTTCCAGAAAAATGAATAATTCCAGCCCGATACAGATTACGATATGAAACAAAAAATGCTTTGGTGCTGCCTTCATACAAAATCGGAACATATATTGTTGATTTTCCAGTGTTTTTTTCATACTCCCCTCCTCCTATTTATTCTAAATGGTTAGTAAAGATACTTCCCGCTACCCATGCGTCTTCTGTCTCTGCCTGATAATTCTGAGCCTGCATTTTATATAATTTTGCATACTCTCCATCTTCACGCATCAAAAGCTTGTGTGTACCGCGCTCTATAATTCTTCCGTTTCTTAATAACAAAATCTCCTGTGCATTCTGTACGGAAGAAAGTCTATGTGATATGAAAAACAGAATTTTCCCTTCCTTTGCCTTTTCAATACTGTGAAAGAGCTGATATTCTGCTATTGGGTCAAGAGCACTGGATGGCTCATCAAATACTAATACTGGTTTATCCGCCGCAAAAGCCCTTGCTGCCACAATCTTCTGATATTGTCCTCCTGACATAACAATTCCATCATCTGCAAATTCTTTCGTTAAGATTGTATCCAGTTTGTCCGGTAATTTTTCTACCAAATCACGAATTCCCGCAAGCTCTAATGCCTCCCATACTTTAGCGTCAATCTCTTTTTTCTCAGACTCTACACAAGGAACTTCACGCATCCATACATTTTCACGAATATCTCTTGCAAATATTCTTCCATCCTGAAAGGCCGTAGCAAATAATTTACGATATTCTTTCAAATTATAATCCTTGATATTAATCCCATTTACCAATATTTCTCCATCTGTCGGGTCATAAAGACGCAGTAACAACTTAATTATCGTAGTTTTTCCCGCTCCATTAAATCCAACCAATGCACATGTCTTTCCTTCTTGTATATGGAAACTAATATCTTTCAGAACCAGCTTTCCATTCCGATAATGAAAACTGACATTTTTAAATGCAATCTCTCTTATCTTCTCATCAGGTATGATTCCGTCTGTATCCTCTGGAATCTGTGGTTTGTGCTCCAAAAACACCCTTAAGTTCTCTATAAAGTAACTGTTTTTAAAACTACTAAGAAGTGCCTGCGTAAAATCACTCAACACACTTGATACTGCAACCATAATGCTGCTAAGTACTGTAAACTCTGCAAGACTCATACTTTTTGAAACCATGGTTCTATATGCTCCATAAAACAACACGCCTTCAAAAATTGTAGAATAAGTCAAAAACAGATATCCCCATCCGTACAAAATACTTTTCTTCTTATAACTATCTATTACCTTTGTGATTCCTTCCTGCGATTTGGTGTGTTTCTTCTGCATAACATGAAAGATACCCGTTAATCGAACATCCTTGGCATAATCAGCCAAGTGCACCATACGATTCACGTAGTCTGCAATTCTTTTAAAAATGACAGATTCTTCATAAATCTGATACGATATTTTATTGAGCGCAGTTGCAAATACAAAATTACCAATCAGTGGCGCTGCAACAAATAAGATGACCCATTTATCCAGCGCAAACATCATATACCATGAAACAGCTACTGCTACTGCACCCATCACAATTGCCCAGATATTATTGATGGTTTCCAGTAATCTTTGATCAGCATCCTCTAATGCCATCATATATCTGTCATAAAAATCACTATTTTCAAAACAGGATAAATCTGCATTCTGCGCCTTTCTATATAATTTTTGATAGAGTCCCTTATACACGTCAATGTCCGTCTGCGGCTTTATGCAATTATCATACCAGCTGTTAAACAGATTGACGAAAAAGAAAATTACTACCGTCAACATTACAAAGAAAATTATTTTGTCAAAGGAGCTTTTTTTCTCTATCATGGCTATGATTTTTTTCATAAAAACTCCTGAAAAGAAAAGCCACTCGAAATAATTTAAGGCTCTCCATATTCCTTCACATGCAATTCGCTTCGGACACAATTTCCATGCAAATTTCATAATATAAAAATTATTTTTTACTATCTTTGCTATCTGCTTGCTTAAGTTTTTCACATGTACCCCCTTAGTCTCTTTCTTCACTTGTGTTTTTGTTTTCGTTAGTCTAAGTGTACCACTATGATTTATTGAAAACAGAAAGTGGAATGAACTACGCCCTTTTGTCCCCGAAATAGAATTGTTCATTCTATCTTTCTAATATATAATAAACTTGAATTATATATTTTTATAAAAATAATACACGTATTTTACTATAGCAAAAGATAGAAAGGATATCTATGATACAAGTTGGAATATGTGACGATGAACCTGTTATGCTTCATACATTGGAATCATTTACTCACAATTGTTTTTCTCAGAACCAGGTATTTGCTACGATACAAACATTTTCCTCGAGTTTAAACTTAATTTATGAGATACAGGATGGCACACATTTCGACCTTCTGTTACTGGATATTGAAATGCCGGAAATGGATGGTATGCAGCTTGCAGCACAGGTAAAGCAACTTCTGCCACAGGTATTAGTTATCTTCATAACTTCTCATATAGAGTATGCTTTGGATGCTTATGAGCTTTCCATTTTCCGATATATTCCTAAAACAAATATGGATACCAGACTCACGCATGCACTTTTAGATGCTGCCCAGTTCATTCAAGTACAAATGAGTAAATCCTATATTATTCAAAACCAGAATCGCTTGGAAAGGATTCCTTATAAGAATCTTCTCTACATATCCCATGAAGGAAAAAATGCTTTACTCATAACTAACTTAAATCTTTTACAGGCATCATCTTTTAAGGTGCGTAAGACTCTCCAGCAAATATATGAAGAACTGGATATCAATGAATTTATCTTTATCGACCGCGGATGTATCGTAAATTTGTCACATATACTAAGCATCAAAAATAATGAATGTATTTTGAAAGACGGTACTCATCTGGCAGTCAGTCAATCCCGTATGCAGGATTTAAAAGAACATATGCTTCTATTTTGGAAAGAACATATATAAATAATGAGAAAGGTTCGGTTATCATAAATGAGAAAACAAAAGTGTATGCTTCAGACAGCTTTAGAAAAGAAGCATTTGTTAGAACAACAATGTAAAATTCTTCAACAATCTTATGCTTCCAATGCAGAATTGTTCCATGATATGAACCACCACTTGCAGGTTATTTATCATATAGCTAATCAAAATGGCGATGAAGAAATTAAACAGTATATATCCAATATTACTACTCCTATTCAGGAACTTTCCGGCTATATATGGACTGGTGTTGAAATCGTGGATGCAATCTTAAATAACAAAAAACAGCTTGCTCAATGCAAAGGATATACTATGGATATTAATACGGAGCTTCCTAATAATACCGGCATCTCATCTGATGATTACTGCTCTATATTATCGAATCTGATTGATAACGCCATAGAAGCACTCGACAGGCTTCCCAAACCTGTCACTTCACCACTTATCCAAGTATCCATATGACGTATACACCAGTTTCTTATGATTCAGGTAAGTAACCCTTGCCTTGATGGCATCAAAAAGAAGCAAGGTTTTTTCTCTACTTCAAAGCAAAATACCGTTCGGCATGGATGGGGACTCAAAAGTGTCAAAAAGACAGTTAACAAATACCAAGGCTCTTTAAACTGTGAGATAAAGGATCATACCTTCACTGCCACAGCTTTACTGTTTTTCCCCATCGAAACATAAACCATCAAATAAAGAAAGAACCCTTCCGTTGATTCGAAAGGGTTTTTATTTTATCTCTATTACTCTGTTATCTGTTTCTTGATTGCCTCAAGCTCATCCTGTGTTGGTTCCATTGGCTTCCATGTGATACGCTGATTGTCATCCTCATAACGTGGAATCAGGTGCATATGGAAATGAAATACAGTCTGTCCTGCCACTTCGTTATTGTTCTGAACAATATTGAAACCGTCACAGCCAAGCTTCTGTGTCATTGTTGTTGCCATTTTCTTAGCAAGCTTCATGACATTTCCTGCTGTTTCTTCCGGAAGTTCATACAGATTCTTGTAATGAGACTTTGGAAGAATCAGTGCATGTCCTTTGGTCGCTGGTCCAAGGTCAAGAATCACACGAAACTCTTCGTCTTCATATAATGTTTTCGATGGAATCTCACCATTTGCTATTTTACAGAAAATACAATTATTATCTATCATCTTTTTGTCCTCACTTTTTGTTATATATTATCCGGACTGGCTCGGAAATTCTCCGGAATTGTTTATAAGAAGTTATATAAAATATCCAGCGTTCTTAAGACCTTAAAGTCTCCCTTCATCTTCATGGAACCAGCCATGAAAGCTCTCTGGAAGGTCATTCTTCCCTGTACGATTTCATTCATAACTTCCGTTGATATCTGCATTTCCACATCAGCCTTATCTACGGCTCCATAAAAGCATTCCATTTCCGCATTGTTTACCTTGATGATTAACGGCTTTGCGGATTCCGGCATCAGGAACTTATAGACTGCATGGAAGCCCGGCTGTGGACGAAAATGAGCCTTTAAATCGTCAACGAACATATTGGTTTCTTCTATCTCATTTTCTCCCATTAAGTCCTTAAACATACTGGCAAGTTCCTGAATATCTTCCTTCTGCTTTTGTACATAATCATCATCCGATGCAAGCTCGGAAAGCTGTTCTGCCTCCTGTGGCGTGAGATTTAAGCTCTGTGTAAAGGAAACCTTCTGCTTTACTGCCTGATTACTGCATGGAAGAACAACTGCTTTCTGATTAATTGAACGATATAAATCCTCTGCCTTTCTCTCAATCAGTCTGGCATACTGTTTATTCTGTTCAAATTCCGCTGTATCTGCAACAAATCCACAGATTCCCGTGCAAAGAAGTCCACCCAGAATTTCCCATGCAACGTTCAGATTCATCATGCCTTCGCGCTCACCATATGCCGTGGACATGACTACCGGACACATATAAATTCTGGAAATTCTTTCCTTATCTCCATAAAGCCAGCATGCATCCAAAAACTGCTGCATCCAGCCGCCAATTCCATACCATTCTACCGTTGTAGCAAGAATCACGCCATCTGCATCCTTTAAAGTCTGTGGCAATGCTGTTATATTATTCTTGATTTCATATAAATCATATCGCTCTACCGCTACATTCAGTTCTTTTAGAACCTCCTGCATCTTATTCATAACATACAGCGTCGGATCCCCAATCATTCCTCTGCCGCCATAATAAATATTAATCTTCACCTGCTATCACCCTTTTTACCTTTCAACCTTCTCATGTAATCTATTTCTTTTTGTTTTTTCTTCTAAAAAAAGAAAAAAATGCCATAATGAGAACCCCTGACAATAAACCGCCAATATGCGCTGCATTATTCACCATCGGCGCCTGTAATCCCGTATAAATCATATAGACAATGGCAAGTAGCATTCGCTTCAACGATATGTGCCCATAATTTCCCTGATTTAATATGACAATCACCAACAGTGCCCCCATGATACCACAGACTGCACCACTTGCACCAACTGTAGAATAATACTGCCCTGTTGCAAGTTCAAGCAACATGGAACATATGCTACCCCCAATTCCTGTAAGCAGATATATAACTACAAAACGCACATGTCCGATTGCCTGCTCCAGCATATCACCAAGAACTACCACAAAAAGCATATTTCCCAGTATATGGTCAATCCCCGCATGAAGAAACATACAGCTTACAATTCTGTAATATTCCTGATTCTTTATTACGTCAAGAACGCTAAGACTGCCTATATCGTACACCACATCTCCAAAGATGGTGCAGAGAATATATGCCATAACATTAAGCGCAAGAATCGCCCACGTTATACCTTTCTTCCTAATCTCATATAACAAGAAAACGTTCTTCCTTCCTAAATAGATTTACATAACTACTTATATTTTAACCATACGGATTGCTATCGTCAATTGGATTTTCAGTCTTTTAGATAATTTTTCAAATAAATATAACAGGCGCCCAGCTCTTGATCTGAACGCCTGTAAAATCCTCTTATTAACAATGTATTGCGTAAGTTACATTCTTGTCTAAATCTACATGAAATATGATTACCTTATCTCCAACTTTTGCATCGTTATATGTTTTGTACTCACATTTTCCTTCCATAATTTCTGCTCCGACTTTTGCTACAATATAATATGCGCGATTATCCTGATTTTTCACTCTTCTACTTTTACTATGTCTATTCTTCTCTGTCACAATTCCATAGTATGCTCTCTCAACCTGTACAGATTTATATTTTATTCCTTTAAATACAAAATATATTGCTAAAATAAAGCAGAGACTTAACGCAATAATTCCAAATACTAAATCAGCTATTCTAATAGAATCCATAGGTTCTATCAATTGTAAACCAATTATGAATATCTCCAAACCAATAGTAACAATTCCCATTTGAAAATAATACTTCATCTGTTGTCTTTTCCACCATTTAAATGTTTTACATTCTTGTATATATATGGCATCTTGATTCTGATTATTTTCGATTACTGTCATAGACTTTCCTCCAAGTGCAAAAACGCGTCACCAATAAAATTTGATAATTCACTCTCTGACTATCGAATATAGCATAATAGCTTACTCTTCACAATATGTAAAGCATACTCTTCCAAGCATAAGCTTATCCCCCGGTTCTAAGGCAACTTCTTCGTTCATGGAAAGCAAATTTCCATTTCGCACGGTTCCATTGGTAGAATTTAAGTCAGAAATATACACTTTTCCATTCCTTTGCTCTAATCTTGCGTGCATTCTGCTGACCGTGTTATCGTGAACCACAAAATCGGAAAAACCTGCAAGCTTTCCTATGGTGAAAGGAAAATGCTTTAAAGCAACCCGCACTTCTTCACCATTGATATTTCCATCTAGAAAATGTTCTTGTTCGTATTCCTGATTTAACAATACCGTTGCACCTACAAGTTGCGAGGTCTGTCCCATACACGTTTTTTCCCCTAACGTATTGTTCTTTTTCTCACTTACTATATTGCTTTCCACTCTATGTGATTCTTCTATGTCCTGTTCCCAATAGAATACTTCGTCCTCTTCCTCTACAGCCAATTCCTCGATTTGCATCTCCTGTTTCCAGCGCTTCACAAGGCTGGCAAAGAAAATGACAGCAGCCGTAACCGACATACCAATAGCTCCATATAGGCTGATTTCCTGTTTTTGTGACAGCGGTGTCAGTTTCAAAAGTTTAGAGCCAAATATAATTGCTGCTGCACTACAGACAAGTAGAACACAGAGCACACCTCCCCAGATATTCTTACGCCATGAACCTTTCTTTGCTACTTTCGCATTTTCTTCATCCGTATCTTTGACATCATCATCCAGTACTTCTTCCTCAATCCTATGTGAACATGGTTCGACATCTTCTGTACCTCTACTTCCAACATAATCATTTACCATCTCTTTCTTCCATGTATCTGCTTCCTGATAAGCTATCTCTGACTTTTCCTCCTGCCTTCTCTCCTGAGCTTTATATAACAGTTCCTTGACCTCACTTAGTACATAATTAGGATTTCTGGTATAACGATAGACCTGATAACCTAGCCATACCGCCTGTTCCTGTGTATGGTCGATTTTCGTCAGAAGATAATCCATAAAAGCGATAAAAGAATGTCTGATATCGCCATGATATTCCGGATAACATACCAAAAATGGCTCATTCGTTTCCATATGAACATAAATATACTCCGGATGCAAAACAATCTGTGTTCCATCCAACAGATATTCCTCTAATTTTTCTATTACACGAATGCATCCCATCAACAACTGATACAATGCCTCGTAACCAATTTCCTGCTTTTCATATAGCCTGTCCAATGATTGAAGGGAATTGATTTCATAGCAATATTGGTTTTCTCCCATATGATTGCGGCACATCACCGGCAGAAGCCCTGGAATTTTATTTTCAAGGAGCATTCTCGTTGTATAATCTTCTTCCGCCTCCTGCCCAAAGAAATCATAGGAGCTTAAAATCATATAATTATGATTCATACTTCTTTCATAATGTTTTTCCGGCAAAGTCTGATGATTCTCTTCCATTCTATTTTTATCCTATCCTTTCTCTATTGCATTTCTTGTATGGATACTCATAATTGTCTCAAGATTGCAACGGCATGATTTCTTAATACCTTCTTACTGACCTCCAAGGTAAGAATATTATCTCCGATCATATCCTCCAACAGGTTTCCAATAGGCATATTCACTCCACATTCATAAGTAACGGTAACGGAAACGCCTGATACCTGTACCGTAGTCTCTAATTCCTTTACTGCAAATAATTTTTCTGACACTAAGCTTTCTGCTGCCTTTTGGGCTTCCTCACATACCTCTTCGTTGCTTGCAAAACGATTACTGCTTCCTCTAAGAGCCGCTGCATAGGCACATTGCTCCAGGATACATCTGTCATAGCAATAAAATGACAAAAATGTCATAAATACAATAATCATTATGGTAAATGGCAAAACAAATGCTGCTTCTACGGTAAAATATCCTGCTTTTTTCTTATGAAAGAAACTATTATGCCGCACGCTTTTCATACCATACCTCCAAACAGGAAGGTGACTACATATCCCAGAAATAGCGCCGGCAAAAATGGTACTCTTGTCTTTTTATTTCCTCTTTTGCTGACAAGCAATATAAAAGCAGGTATCAGCATAAAAAGACTTGCAAAGCACACGATTCCAAGTGTATCTCTTACCCCGCAGAGAATCCCAAGCGCCGCAATGACCATACCATCCCCTTTACCAATCTGTTCACCGCTAATCTGTGAAATACCAATCATACAAAGTCCAATCACAAACCCTCCCAATGCCCCATACCAGCTGAAATCTTCCCTAAAAAAGCAACCACATATCGCGACAATTCCCATTGCAAGAATATAAATCACACGAATTTCTTTCTTCCTGATATCTTCAATTCCTGCCAACAATAACAGCAGCCCTTCTAACCCATAAATACCATTTATCATATTCCTATCCATACCTTTCTAACCACATTTCTTACAAGGTTGCTTATCTCCCACCTGCGACAATGGAATCTCCTGTATCGTTCTCTTTAGCCCGCTGCATTGAAGCGTAGCATGATATCGATTCCCGTAGGTTGTAACAAACACCGTATTTGTGCAATTACTTCCACACTGCTCACAGGCATAATAACAGGCTCCCTCTGCATTCCTTAAGTTATTCACAACCGCCAGATTTACTGCCCTGATTGACACCTTAAGATAAGAGCAGCTTTTTGACCTGTGATAGACCTTTCCATATTCTGTGACATATACCGTTTCTTCACTTTCTTCTTCATTGGCTGATTCATTATCATAGCCTGTCCACGCCCTTGTTCTCATACGGCTGAACATCGTAAATTCTTCAAATCCAACCATAGCTACAAACGGTTTTGCCTGATAAGGATACACAAAATCAATACACTCATCCTCACCAAGTGAATCAAGCGTTGCCGCTGTCACTGCCATTTCCTTTGCCGCCTGATGCAGCTTCATATTCATACTACATTGCAGTCGGTATATCTCCATAATAGACATCAGATTCATGACTGCAAATATGAATAACGGCAGCACCAAAGCAGCTTCTATCGTCATACTGGCAGCCCTTGTCTTCTTTTGCTTTTTCCTTCTATTTATATAAGAAAAGAGACAGAAGGATATCCTTTTACATGCCTGAATAGATTTGTGCAGGATTACAGAAAATGAATGGTCTGTCTGGAGAGATACTGCTCCTTTCCTCTTTTGTTTTCTATTATTTTGACATGTCTTTTGTCTTGATCTTTTTGAAATGCTTATTTTCTGTAAAAAAAATCTCACGAACGGAGAAGAATTCGACACATAAAAGAACATCCTTCCGCCTCCTTTCTACTACTACTTATCCTTACTCATAACGCATGGTTCGAGTAAAAACATACTCTTGTCCACGGTCACCGGTGAAGCCAAAGGTTACTTTCAGATAATCTACGCACTGGTCTATGCGAAAGTTCTCGTTTCCGGCTGTTTTCCTGATATCCATTTCTGCAATATCCATACTTCGCATCGCTTTATCCTTTTGGTTTATCATGACACCTAGCAGGATTCGAAGATATTCTTTGTAAGATAATCCTGACGTTTGTGTCATATTTTTATCTGTCTGTAATCCGCCATGAAGCATACTGGTAAGTCCAAGCTCCCATTCGCCCTTGGCTTTTATAAGTGGAACTTTACCGCCATCCAAAAGGTTCCTTACATCCACTACTGCCTCTGCCATTGACCAAATGACTACGATAATCTGCGTAAGGACTTCTTCGATTTCGGGTAAACAAAGTAATGCACTGATTGCCATGGAAATGACATGAGCTTCTTTATACTTTACGGTATCCACGGTCGTCAGATACAGATAATTCGAAACACTACGAAGCATAAAAAGCCTCTCTACACATTCCCGCAGGTTTGAGATATCGTTATCTCTGCCAGATAGAATGTATTCGATCTGATACTGCAAATGACTGCCTTCCTTTTCCTTGCCATAAAAACCATATTTCTCTAACAGAAATTCATCAAATATCAATTCATTTATAAGCCCCTCTGGCGTTTCTATGTATTCCGGCAATCCACAGCCCTGATTACTATTTCCCTGCTCTGCCCGATAGCTTACATATTCCTGTCGATTCATGATGGCACTTGACAGACTTTCCTGCTCAGAAACCGTTAGATGCAAGATACCTTTTCCTGAAAAACCATCCAAAAAATCTATAATCGTATCATAAGAAAAGCCTTCCTTGGTTTTCTGATTGGTTTCTTCGATTTCTTCTGTTTTCAATGCATTCTCAAACGATGCCTTATAGTCTGTAAGCTCTTGCTTTAAATCCCGCGATAAAAGCTGTTTTTCCTCTACCGTTTGCAACTGCTCCTGTATTCCCTTGATGATATCCATGCCATATCGGCTCATCATGTAATCGATTGCCTGTGCCTTCCAGACTGCTCCATTGTCATCTGTTGCAAAGGCAGCCTCTTCGATTTCCAGATATGAACTCTCAAGACCAATCCAATTACTTCCCGGCGGAATCAGGATTCCCTTTTTCGGATTCATGTTATAGGACATATAATCCGTTAAATGCTTCTCAATCTTAGAAATACTTCCCTTGCTTGTTCCATAGGAATCATCGATAAACAACAACCCATATTGTGAAAACAACTCTCTGTGATACTCTGCAAATACCGAGTCGATTCCTAAATCCGCTACAAGCTCAGCCTGAAGCCTTGCGGCTCCCATCGCTGCCCCTTCTACCAGTGCAAGAAGCAGCGACAGGATAATCGCAAACACAAGCGACAGATATACGGTAAGATAACCGTTTTCCCGTCTAGATCGCATTTGCATTGGTCTTAACCTTCTTTAAGACGCTTTCCAATACCGATTTGATTCCATCCTTGAAAATGGTAACCAACGCAATTAACACCACAATGATTAACACCATTTCTACGGTTCCCATTCCATCTTCTTCTCTTAAAAAATTCTTTACGTTCTTCATATTCATTTCTCCTTTTGATTTACAGTTTTATTCCTATTTTTATCAATAACATATCTATCCCATATGAGAGAGAAACGCAGGTACAATAATCATGACCATTATCATGATCAGTAACAACATCATCGGCAATAAAAGCTTTGTTCCTGCCTTTTCTCCCTGTCTTCGTGCCAGATGCTTTCTCTCTTCAAAGGCTTCCTTTGCCTCCTCTTGCAAAAGACACGAAAGATTGCTCGAACCACTTCGAAGGTTCTGTATCAGCAGTGTTGCAAGCTTGTTATAACATGGTAACCTGCAACGTCTGCCAAAGCCCTCCAACGCTTCACTTTGATATACACCGTTTCTCATTTCATTTGCTGTTAATAACATTTCTTCGTATGCATATCGCTTTACAGCCTCTGTTGGCTTTTTCGAAACATAATCAGACACAATTCTTTGCCACGCATTCTGCACGGTCATTCCGGCACCTAGTAAAAGTGCAAGCTTACTGACAAGCTCTGGGTAGTCCATTCTCATTTGCTCTTCCCGTTCTTCTACCCTTTTATGCAGATCCTTGTCCTTGCTCCATAAAAGCACGACACATACAAGAGGCGTCGCAAGCAGAAATAGAAAACCATTCCTCTCTGTCTGCTGCTTCCACACAAGTTCCTTTCCCCCGTATTGTGTGGGCAACGTTAGAAATTCATCCTCTCTATGTTCTTCCTCTAATACTTGAAGTTGTTTTTGGAGCTCTTCCTTCATGGAAAAAGGGGATGCCCTGCTCCTTACACAACACAAAAAGGTTTTCTGCTTCTGAAAATGGTTATAGCTGATCTTTACCGTAAGCTCTGTCACAACCGGCTCAGAAAGCTCATTCCAGACAAGCTCTCCCTTTGCATGAATATATTCTTCGTCCGTCTGCCACTCCATGACAAAAGGATATCCTTCCATACTGTCAGGCAGATTCAAATCATATTCCACCTCATCAAACGAGATATTCTCGCCTAAAACCTCTTTCTCAAGCTCTGCTAAAAAAGTGCTGTAACAAGCTTCTAATTCTTCCTCCGAAAAGTCCTTTTCTTCCAGCTCTACAGAAAGCTTTGCTGTCTCATCCCCATTCTCTGCAACAAGCTCTATGCTTCGATTTCCTTCTCCATAAGAACTTCGCTGCAACTGATTATTCATAATTGCCACTTCCCCACATTCTTTGATGATCATTACGACAGCAAAAACACTTCCTATGAATAAAATCAGCATCGAAAGCGAAAGCTTTTCTATCACAAATTCCTTTTGTTTTTTAGCAACATCCTGCATAGGATATAATGTCTTTAAATCCTCCCTGACTGCCGTACTATGCAGGAAAGAATTATCCTTATTGGCTCTCGTTTCCCATTTATCATAAAGAAAAGCTGCAAGTTTCTTTACAAACTCCATTTCGAGCCTCCTTTCTCCTCATACATTTTTAAATTACAACTGCCAATATCTTCTCTGCAAGATAACAGGCAAATACATATATCACAAGGCATCCTGTCATAAGGGCGATGCCAAGGGGATTATGGTACAGACTGTCGAAAAATCCATTTGAAGTAAACGACAAATAACCAACCAGAAAGAATGGAATACACCGCATGATCTTCTGTTCCAGCCGTTTCTCACTCATAACGGTATCAATCTCTCTTGCAACTTCCATCTTGTCACCAATCATGGTTGCCGTTCTTGCGATAATGCTTCGAATATCACCGCCACCGCGCTTTGCAATCGAAAAGACTTCGGCAAATTCACTGATATCCTCAGAATCACTCCGTCTTGCAAGCTCCACAAGTACCTGTTCCAGCTGCTCATTGTTATTTAGTCTATGCAAAAGCCATGCAAGCTCCTTTACCATAAGGCTGTCCTTTCCATAAAGTACATTCATATCCCGATATGCCTCACAAAAAGCATTCTCAATCGAAAAACCTGCCTGCAAATGCGAAGAAACAGCAAGAATGACCTCACGAAATTGATGATTTAACGTCTTATTTCTCTTTTCACAAAGTAACTTTTGTTTCTTATCCAGATAACAATACAAAAATGGAAAAACAAAGATTAAGAATGGAAGAAAGCTGTCATAGAACAGAACGCTGACAAGACCTAGAATGCAACAACCTTCCAATAAGAACCTCACAAGCTCTTGTACGGAAAAATAATAGCTTTTATAATTTATGATTTCCTCTTTATTACATATTTTTGTTAACGTAATTATTTTTGTTAGTATTTTCTTTATCATTTAACCGTAAGCCGGCAGCAAGAAGCTTCTGCGTATGTAATAAATCATTTTCTTTTCGCAGGCTTCCTATAATCCTGCCTTCCTCCTCTCCTGTTTCTTCAAAACGATAAAGACATCTTGTCTGAATCTCGCCATCTTCATAGCCTGTGACCTCTGTAATCTCTAGCACTCGCCTTGACTTATCACGAAGTCTTCCAAGATGAACGATAAGATCAAGACCAGAGGCTATCTGCCCGCGTACCGCCGAAAGCGGCAATTCCATCCCCATAAGTACCATGGTTTCCAGTCGCGCAAGCATGTCTTTTGCTGAATTGGCATGTCCCGTACTCAGAGAACCATCATGTCCAGTATTCAGTGCTTGCAGCATATCAATTGCCTCTGCTCCACGTACTTCTCCTACGATAATTCTGTCAGGGCGCATTCGAAGTGCTGTCCTGATTAAATCACGAATGGAAATCTCTTTTACGCCTTCTGCATTGGCATTTCTGGTTTCCAGACTTACCAGGTTGGGAATTCCCCGTATCTGCAGTTCTGCGGAATCTTCTATGGTAATAATTCGTTCTGTCTTGGGGATATCATGCGATAATGCATTTAAGAAGGTTGTCTTACCGGAACCTGTTCCACCACTGATAAAGATATTATAGCCTGCCATAACAAGTCGTTTTAAAAGTGCTGCCGCTTCTACGGATATGGAATCAAATGCCACAAGCTGTCCCATGGTCATCGGATTGTCCGGGAATCTTCGAATCGTAACAATTGGTCCATTTAACGCAACTGGTGCAAGTACGATATTGACACGGGAACCATTTTCCAGCCTTGCATCCACAATGGGCGAGGCTTCGTTGACGGTTCTGTTACATTTGTTGACAATCTGCTGTATCACATCTTCTAGCTTTTCCTTCGATTCAAAGCATTTATCCCACTGATAGATGCTTCCCTGTTTCTCATAGAAGATTGTTCCTGCTCCGTTTATCATGATTTCCGTAATATCCCTGGCATCTACAAGCTCCTGTAAAATCCCAAGTCTTCGCACATCATGGAAGATCTCCCTGCCAAGCCTCTGTCTTTCCTCCAGCGTCAATGCATAAATATGTCCGTTGCTGACAATCATGTCATCAATCATATTTTGTATTTCTTCATCTGACACCTCTCTTGTAAAATCAATCTGCTGACGTAAGCGTCCTGCCATTTCCTGCCTGCATGTCTCATATCTATCTGTTACCATTTTCTCGTACCAATCCTTTCATATATTCACCAAGGGGTGTAGCATAAAGCCTTTCCAGACTGACTGCTTGCTCGAAACTCCCTCGTGGCACTTCCAACCAGTTTGTTTTGTCTAAAATAGAAAACTGTTCTCGTTTCTCTAGAAGCTTTCTATATTGATGAATGGAACCTTTCTCCGCATCCGATGTTCCACTCATACTGTAAATACAGTCGCTTTGCTCCTGGAAACGATACAAGCCTTGACAAATTTCCGATAAATCAAGAATGATTTCCTGATAATCTCCCATCCCGATTAACTCATCCAAAAACTTAAGCCATTCCTGCTCTGTAATCGTTAATAAATCCATATAATCTGCTGCCGGTGCCAGGTAATCCATACCTCCAAGACTTCGCTTCATGCTTTGCAGCCGATACTCACAATTGCTATTCTGCTTTCTCATGAAATACAGCAAATCCGTAATATCAGCCAAAACGTTTTGAGTCATATCCTCCCAGCCTGCAAATGGCTGAAGATTCAGATACAAGACCTTTTTCCCCATCCCTGCAAGCACTTGCCCTAGCGCTATGGCGGCTTTCGTCTGTTCCGGTTTCCTGACAGGAGAGTAAAAAGTGTGCAGTACTGTCTTTCTCTGACGGACACCCGCACGAGAAACATTTTCTTCTAAATACTCTGCAAAGATATCTCCTATTAGATTCTCCATTGACTGATACTTTTCGATATAAGGATATTCTGTAACTTCCTTTGCTCCATTTTCCCGAAGGACAAAGGTCTGTACCGCCTGGATCTCCTGCAAATCTGTTTCATATAGTTGTTCGCTGACAAGCAATATGGCAATTGTCTCATTCTTACTATATTCTGCTGCCCTTTCCAGACTATCAAAGGTGAGTACCTCAAAGCCTTTTAGCCTCTTCATAAGATACGCCTGCATCATCTGACGATACCTCTCATCACGATCACATATAACCAACCGCTTCTTCACGAGTAGAAACCTCCATATAACAGCAGTACACTGCATAACACCGGAATGGATAAACGAATGACACTTTTTCTATTCCCTTTCTCGATAACATAATCATCCACAGCTCCTGTTAATATCACCTTTCTGCAATACCTTCCAAGATACATCAGCCGTTCTCTGCTTTCCTGATACAAAACCATTTTTAACACCGCCCACGCTCCTGCAAGCAGCATGGCAACCAGTAAACAATGGAGAAATGTAGTTCCTTTTACATAACAGCCAAGCATCATAAAAAGCTTGATATCTCCTGCTCCGAGTCCTCTTAGCAGATAAAATGGATAACATACGATAAAAACAATACTCATTTGCAGCAATGCCAATGCAAACATCGGCAAGCCACCTTCTTTTGTCATAAGCACAAGCCCTGCCGCCATTCCGATTCCTATCCACACATTTGGAATGCGGTAGCAGAAGATATCCACAAAAGAGGCTATCAATAATACACATATGAGGATTTTCATTTCTAAAATACCTTTCTCTTATCTATTATTTTTGATTCTTAGTTGTTCCATAAACGTTTTGGGAAAATTACCGATTCGGTAAAGAACAGTAGATACTGTGATTGTTTTTGATTATAGCAGGACATTTTGATTTGTCTACCTCAATTGTAATAATTCGGTGATATTTTACGATTTTTTTAAAATTTGGCATAAAGAAAGACATTCATGCCTATACTTAAAATATCATTGGTGTACCAATTATATTATTAAGAAGGAAAGGCGATAAATGTCTTTATGAAAACATATTTTAGTCTGAAAAAGATTGTAAAACCCGAAAAAGAAGATGTACCGTTAACCGCAAGAGAGCTTTTGCTTGCCGATATCGCAAAAACACAGCATGCTCTCGAAGTAGCATACTGTGGCTTTGACAATGTTACGGATCCTGACTTAATTGACTGTTATATCTATGAAGTAAATTCTGCCCTGAAGCGCTATCGTTTTCTGCTGGAGCAGGCAAGGCGCATGCAGATATTCATCGAACAGCCAGAAGAAACGGATACCCCTGTTATGCCAGGTAACCTCTCTTTGCATCATAATTAAGGAAATCCTCGTTCAAATTAGAACCTGTATAGGTCAGTCCTGCATAAACGGTCTGAATATTATTCATTAATGGACCGGACTCATCCTTTTTACTTACTTGATAATAAGCATCATGCAGCTTTGTAAAAATCATCTTCACTACATCAAGATTTTCCGTTTTATAGCTGTAAATATCCTTTGCAAGCTCTCTGTCCGCAAAGCAGTATATGGCAAAGAGATTTTTGGAAATCGCATAATCAAAATTTAAACTGGTACGCATCTGACCGATGCATTCCCTTGCCATGCGAAGATTTTCCTTAAATTCTTCTTTCTTATTCTCTTTATACTCATTCATAGCATCTTCCAAATATACCAAAAGCATCTCATATACAATTACGACAAGCTGTGTCTTGTTTGCTTGTGTAATCCTTCTGGTAAAGGTTTGCTTTTTTTCCGTGGTCATGCTTCTTTCTTCCTTTCTTAAACCAAATGAACTCCATAATATATATTTTTACTGGAGCAGCTGCAATACAGACTGTGGTCTTTCGTTTGCCTGTGCGAGCATTGCCGTAGAAGATTCCACTAATACCTGTACGGTAGAATACTCTGTCATTTCTGTTGCCATATCCACATCCATGATACGTGAATAAGATGCTGTCATATTCTCTTCTGTAACATCCAGATTCGTAACGGTATGCTCAATTCGATTACAGTATGCACCAATCTTTGCACGAATACCGGATAACTGATTAATCGCATCTCCAATTGTATCGATTGCTGCGGTTGCTTTCTCTTCTGTCGTGATATCAAGTCCATCAACACCAAGATATTCGGTCTTTAAGCAAGGAATCTCAATCTGAATAATCTGTCCTTCATTTGCACCAACTTGGAGTCTCATTGGGCCCATACCGGTCAGATTTAAATTGATGTTTTGATTATCATCGTTAACATCACCTACCTTGTAGGTTGTTTTCACCGTATCCGTATGTGTATGCAGATAATCTGAAAGCTTTGTCTCTACTACGATACCATTTTCATCTTTATTGCCTTCCTGATATAGATTAAAAGTATACTGGTGCGTCTCTGTTGAATTATCTACATTCGCATAGCTAATGGTAATTGCACCCGTTGCTTCATCTACGCTGCAGGCTGTAACTGCATATTCCTTATCCACACCATGTTCTGTTTTAAAGAACTCTTCAAAATCTTCGGTTAAATGTCTTAAACCTTCCTGCGTAGAACCTGTATGATAAGATACCGATTGTACGGTTTGCATGGTGTCATCTCCACCATAGTCCTTGATTATATTCAACTCACTGACATTATACTTAATGGTTCCATCTGCGTTTGTTACTGTAATATTCTTATAACAATCCGTTGTCAGGTATGTTGTTGTAGAAGTAGTTGTAACACCACTACCAGCTACTGCACTTCTGTCATTCAAAGAAAGCTTTACTTCAAAATCATTCTCAGCCTTAATAATGACATTATCGTCATCTACAATAACCTTAGAGCCTTCCGGAAATGCTTTTATACCATCCTGCTCATCGGTTACAAGTGCTGCCTTAATGTCATCTGCACTTGCTGCTGCATAACTGTCCTCATGTGTTACTTCACCCTCCGGACTCTGTTCAATATATGCCGCATAATCCTTAATGGTATCTTCATAATGATAATAGGTCAGTTCTTTAATAGCATAGGTACCGCTTGAAACACCATCGCTATAGGACATAACCTTTACATTTTCTGTATTGGTATAACCCTTATATGCATAGCTTCCATCTAAAAGATTTTGTGCATTGAACTGTGTTGTTTCCGCGATTCTGTCAAGCTCCTCAATCAACTGGTCGATTTCAAGCTGAATCTGCTCTCTATCACTGTCTGCATTCGTTCCATTTGCAGACTGGATGGCAAGCTCATTCATTCTTTGTAAAATGTCATGCATTTCTGACATTGCACCATCTGCTGTATTTACAACAGAAACACCGTCATTTGCATTCTGATTCGCCTGCTCTAAGCCTTTGATCTGCGCATTCATTTTTAAGGAAATCGCAAGTCCGGCTGCATCATCTGCTGCACTGTTAATCTTTAATCCACTGGAAAGTCTCTGAATAGAATTGGATAATCTGGTATCGTTATTGTTCAAAGCGTTTCTTGCAATAATGGATGAAACATTGTAATTAATTCTCATATCTATAACCATGCCTTTCTCAATTTTGCCAGAATGAAAAATGATATTCTTTCACTCTTTATTGTTCTGTCGTTTCTCTGTGCGTTTCTCTATTCCAGACTCTTTAATGCGGTCAGAAAGGCTTTTGCTGTCTGATACAACTCTTTTGTAGAAAGCTTTTCTCCCTCTTCCGGAAGCTCTCTATCCTGTCCAAACCGATTCAAGTCAAGATTCTTTGTCTGTGCCAGACTTAAAAATACCTGTCTGTCTGCACCTGTTGTTTCCTGCTGTGCCTTTGTAAATTCTTCTTCCAAAGTGGATTTGATCTGCTCCATATCCTGTTTATTGGATGAATCTTCAAAAGCAACCATGCCGGATACTTTATTCTGCGTTACATCAAATTCCGCTGCTACCTTGCCAAGATTCTCTGTTTCAAAGGTAATGGCAACCTTTCCCGTCTTAGCCTGATTATGATAAATCTTAAGATTTACTGAGGTAAGCTCTCCTTTGATATTTACGGGAAGTTCATAATTCTCTTCTTCAGCAAACTTTCCTGCAAGAGAAAGTCCCTTACAAAGTGCCTTTGCCGCTTTAATATCAATACGATTACTTCCCTGCTCGTAAATCATTTCTTCTACAGCCTTAGAAGCTTCCGTTACGAGTTCTTTATAAGACTGCTTTGCGCTTTCTGCATCCGTAAGACCTTCGATTGCTTGATCCGCTGCAATAACTAAGGAATGAACAGCACTTTCTGATTCCGCTCCTGCACTTCCTTCGGTCTCAAATGCATCATTAACAGTAGTGTCATTTTTGGTACTTGCCGCACCACTTCTGCCAAATATCTGTTTATACAGCTCACCTCGCTGCATAATTAACATGGACGCTGCCTGAATGTTATCTGTACTGATTGGCTGTTCATAATCAATTAAGGACTGAATGACCGCATCCTCTATCTCCTGTGCCGTCTGCATAGTATTTTGGAATGCCTGAAGATTTTGGGCTTTTGTTTCCCCGCTTTGCGTTTCTGCATTCTTCAAATCCTGTGCAAACTGCTCTATGGTGGTCGTTTCATTGATCTTCATATCCTGCAATTTCTGCACATCGGTATGCTCTGCCAGCTCATCCTTGATTTCACCGGACAATCTTGCATAATACTTGGTCTGTGAATCCTGTGATGTGCTGTCCATACTCTGTTCATTCTGTGTAAAGCCTGCCTGAATCTGTGCATCAATGGTGGCATTCTTCTGAAGAAGCTGCTCTAAACAGCCATATTCTTCATCAACGCGAATATCCATGTTTTTATCTTTTCCGGTTCTCACTGCGGAAAGCAGATTCTTGAAATTCATTTCTGCTCCACTTGCTACCAGACTTCCAACCACTGCTCCATCTGTCTTCTCTATCTGACGGAACATACGGTAGATTCCGATATAAGCTTCTCTTTCGTCTTCCGAAATACTGCCTGCTCTGTCGAGCTTTTGGAGATACTTGGAGAATTTCTCGGTATCCTTGCTTAAGTCCTTATCCTGCTCATTCAGGTAAGAATCAAGCTCCTCCATACTCATTTCCAGAGGATTCTGCTGTTCACGAATCATCTGCAATGTGGTTGCCGGTGTCATTCTTCGCATAATGCCGTTTACCTGACTATCGGCTTCCTTCACTGCCTGAATGTTGTCCTCTGTAATCTCCATATTGTTATAGCCAAGGATTCTGACTGCTCTTCGATTGCTGTCATTTACCTCTAGCTGCATATCTTCTAAGATATCATCGACATTACGGAAAGCCTTCTGAATATTATCTCCTAAGTCCTTTCTCGGAGCTGTCATCAAGGCTTCATAGGTTTCTCCTGCCGCCTGATACTGCTTCTGCAAGAGCGTTCCTTCCTCCTGCAAATGACCAAGGGTAAATGGCTCTTTGCTTGTAACAAGCTTACCAAGAACTGCCGCCGGCATCTTCGGAAGCGCCTTTGTAATGGATAATGTCTCTTCATAAATAGCAGCTCTGCTATCATTTTCTATTTCGCTTTCTCCTTGGAAAAGAGAGGCTTTCATAGAACTTTCGGTTGCCTTTAAGGCATCTACAAGCTTGGAAAGTTCTGTCGTATCTATGGAAAAACCACTTCGCATCAGCTTTCTGTTAGCTTCCTCTGTCATCATCAGACGTATTTCTTCCATCTGACGTCTTGCTTCTATTTCACGAAGAGAAGCATTGTCCTGTGAAACCACTGTCTGTTGTCCACTGTTTTCCAACGCCTTCTGTGCTGCTGTCAGATTCTTAAGATTTAAAGTCTGTCCGGCTTCTATTACCTCATGGATTGCTTCATCGGAAATCTCTGATGCCGCTTCCACGTACTCCGCTGCCTGCTCGGCAATGGATACTTCACCGGTAAGCAATGCTTTCTCTGCACTCTTTCCATTTCCCATTGCGGTAATTACCCTATCTAAGGCTTCCTCTTCCTGCATTGGTAAGGATAAGCTCTGTAGCTGCGATAAAAGGTTTAGATTCTTGCTATTTAGCTCTATTCCAGATTCTACAAGCCACTTTGCGCATTCGGTCGTCTCTGCACTTTTTTCTAATCCTGACTGCTTAATCACTGCATCTATCTGACTCTGGATACTATCCCAATGGATGGTATCCGCTTTCTTTGCATAATAGCCTGCACCATTTCCCACCATGTCACTATAGTAGCCCTTGCTCTGCTTAAGCTCATTGGCACTGGAAAACTGTGCTTTATACATATTCTCGATGGTTGGTGCCTTCTGATTCTGGATCATATATTTGAGCATATCCTCGGTTAATCCAGTTAAGGATAGTGCTTCATCGACTGCCTTCGAAAGTCCTTCTATATTTTCCTTTGTAACAGGAATATCTGCGCCCTGCAGTTTGGTCATCAGTTCCTGCGCATTGATACTTGTTCCTGCAATTTCTTCTATGGTTGCTACATCAATATCATCGGTATAGCCTGCAATTTCTACTCCTGCCTTTGCCAAGGTGACTTTAATCTTATCAACCATGCTGACGTAGGTTTCTACGTCTGTACTTCCGGGCTCGAAGCCTTCTTCCTTCATCTTCTCTAAATCTTCCCCGGAAACAGAATTAGACATCACAATCATAAAGTCCTTTTGGGCGTGCACATTCGTACCCTGTGCCTGTTGCATAATATCCTCTACGGTCATTCCTTGACCTTGGTATGCCTTGTCATCCATAACTTTATCTGTAATGTCTAATGCGTATCCGCTTCCCCATGTTCTCTGAGGTTCGGCGGTTCTATATGTGGTTGTATTGATATTGCTGTCATTTCCTGTGACACCGGAAGAAGAGTATTGTGAATCTAATGTAATATTCATTCCAATAATCCTCCCAGCTTAGGTGCTGTTGTTTTCTTTCTGACATTTATTATCTCGGCAAAATAAACTGAAAACTTAAGAGGAAAACTGAAAGATATTATGTTACTAGCTTTATAGATTCTTTATCTGCTCCCGTTTCTCGATTCCTGTCTTTTCAAATATATTTGACACATGCTTCTTTACTGTGGTTTCAGAAATGACAAATTCCTCTGCAATTTCACGATTGGATAGTCCTTTACTAATCAGTATGGCAATTTCTGCTTCTCTCTTCGTAAGTCCAATCTCTAAGAAATGTTCATACGATACGGTTTGGCAGCTTTCGTTTTGCTCATCCTGTTTTATGACTGCTTCCTCTTGTTCTTTTAATAATAAAAAGAAACAGAATCCATATAAGACTGGGCGAAATGCCATTGCTATATCCGCAAGCAGATTTTCATAGCCATTGCCTTCTGCAAGCCTCTGAAAAAGTATCAAGAATGTCTGTATATATCCGGCTTCTATTGCCTTTTTACCAAAACAATAACCATACTCTGCCTTGGTCATCTTTTTATGGCAAAAAGGGAATGTTAGTAGCACAGTTCCCATAACGAGCTGTAAAAACAATCTGATATCCAACAACTTTCGGAATTGAAAATCCATCGCCCAGGAAAGAAGCAAAATATAAAATAATATGGAACATAATATTTTACATTTTTTCTTCATGTACCTCCTCCTATTCGTGAAGCATATCCTGTAATCTAAGCTTTAAGTTCACTTCCATCGGTTGTAAAAGAAGTGCAATTACCGTTGCATACAAAGGACTTAAAATATTAACGGCAATGCTTGCGAGCAGATTATCATATTCCGGCTTCTGTATCAGAATAATAATCATACAAAATAAAAATGAAAAAATACTTGTTGTAATAATTACCTTCTGAAATAATACAACTGCTTCGATTGCACGCTTTACTTCCCTGATGGTTGCTTCTTTTTTCCTGCTTAACCCTAACTTGAATGCATTGTTAAAATCCTTCAGCAATCCTGTACTGATAAGAACCGGAATTGCCACGAAAAGTAAAATAAGCAGACTAATTGTATCAATATAATGTTCAACAGGAACACCCGGCGCTAATAGAAAACAAATCACAATCATAAACACAACAAATAAAATATACATATCATTTCCTCCTTTACATCTCTACCATATGTTTCTACATCTCGGTACCTTGATACCAAAACTGTAACATATACACCACACATTTCCCATACTACTCCAGTTGTATTTTTGTACTACTTTGTAAATTATGACATACTAAATTCAAGTTTGCGTGTCAAAGTGAGCCATGCACAGATGAGTCGAATTGGCTGCGGGAGCTTGCTCACAAGCAGACATATTCGAGCGAATCTGTATACGGCGAACGCCGCGACAACGAGCAACGTAAGTTGCGAGTGGTCGGCATGGCTCTATTTACGTAGAGTTTTTTATTGAATTTGGGCACACAGATAAAATTATTTTCTATATGCCCAAAATACCAAATAAGTGTCCCGATATAAGTAGCATGGTAGCCGACTCGCGCGGCATTTAACACACACTACGTTTTGAAAAAATGTAAATGTCTTAACACAATATGAAAGAGTCTCGTGCTTTGGACATATGTGAAAAAACTTAGCTCCAATGTCCAAAATGTTATCTTTAAGAAGTCC
>CAYUKO010000039.1:8638-26899 GCA_964445375.1 uncultured Roseburia sp. | reverse complement strand
TGAAGCCCGGACTTTCCTCACCCCCGAAAACGGGGCCGCGATCATTTGCCGCACTTGCCGTATCATTATATACTCTTTCCATTCTTTTTGTCAAACCTTAAAGCAGCTTCCACCAACAAATTCCCTTGCAATGGAGTTCTTTGGTAAGTTCTCCGGGCTGACACACAGGAAATAGCTTAAGAACTTAAGCAGACGAACTGCTTCAAAATATTCCGGTTCTCCCGGTTCAATGCTGTAAAGCAAAGGTTCCGCAAACTGCTTTAATACAGAAATTTCATAAATCAAAGCAGAATTGAACATAGCATCTGCACTTTCCTGGAATGGGAAAATATTCGCTTCTTCCCCACGTCTTACAGACGGCCACATCTGAATGGTTCGCTTCGCACTTGCACCTCTTGTTCTTGCATCTCTTACCATACGACGAAGCAGTCTTCCGTCTGTGGTCGGAATACGATTATGTTCATCAATATTCAAAGTCGTAAGAGCACTGATATAAATCTTATATTTACTTTCTGCCGGCAGAGAATAAGACATCTTGTCATTCAAGCCATGAATACCCTCGATAACAAGTACATCATCCGGTCCTAGTACCTTGTAATTACCTTTATACTCTCTCTTGCCTGTTACAAAATTAAACGTTGGCAATTCCACTCTCTTACCAGCAAGCAAATCACACATATCCTGATTAAATTTCTCTATGTCAATTGCCTCAAGACATTCAAAGTCATAATCACCATTTGGCTGTTTTGGCGTCTTCTCCCTATCCACAAAGTAGTCATCCACTGCAATCGGATGTGGTGTCAGCCCATGTGTACGAAGCTGTACGGAAAGTCTGTGTGAGAATGTCGTTTTGCCGGAAGAAGATGGTCCTGCAATCATCACAAACTTAATGCCACCTCTTGATACAATATCAGAAGCAATCTCACTGATTCGTCTTTCCTGAAGTGCTTCCTGCACAAGCATCAATTCGTTAAAGTTACCATCTCGAATCTGGTCATTCAAATCACCAACCGTATCAATTCCGAGCTTCACACCCCAGTCAGAGGCTATTACCATGGTTTCAAAGAGCTTTGGCAATGGTTTAAAGGTTTCTAACTCCTTGGAATTGTCCTTGCGTGGAAGTATTAAAATAAAGCCTTCCTGATAAAGCTGGATATCAAAACACTTCACATATCCAGTACTCGGAAGCATATAACCATAATAATAGTCATAATAGCCATCCAGATTGTATACATTCACAGAAGAACTACCACGATACTTAAACAGACTCGTCTTATCCGTCATCTTCTGCTTTTCAAACAAAGCATTTGCCTCATCAAGTGGCATTGATTTCTTCATAATCGGGATATCACGGTCAATATACTCCTGCATTTTGGCTTTTACCTGTTCTACCAACTCTTTCGTAACGGTAAAATCACCCTTTTTCGAGCAATAGTAACCATTGCCGATTGCAAATTCCATCTTGATTTTCTCAATCTTATCTGCTCCTACCACCTCGGTAATTGCTTTCATCATAATCAAGGTTGCTGTACGATTATAAGTCTTATGCCCTGCATCATCTGACAAGGTCAGAAATTCCAAGGTGCAATCCCTATCAAGCTTCTTAAAAAGCTCTCTGATTTTACCATTACGTACGGCTAAAGCAATCTGTTCTTTGTAATCCTTCTGGTATTCTGCCGCAATATCTGCATACGTGGTACCATATGGATATTCTTTGACTTCTTCCCCAATTGTAACCTTATAAACCTGTTCCATAAAACCCCTACCTTTCTCATATACACAAATTACACTACTGTAAATGGTTCCTTAACCTCAGCACGATAAATCTTCACACCCGGCAGCTCTCTTTGTAAGAACTCCTGCATATATGGTATGAACAATTTCTCGATTCCATAATGTCCTGCATCAATCACACTAAGTCCCTGTGCAACTGCATCAATCCCCTCATGATGATCAATATCCCCCGTAATCATCACATCTGCACCTGCCTGCAATGCATCCTTAATATAACTTCCACCGGAACCTGGCATCACTGCCGCCGTCTCAACCATATCTGTAAGTTCACCAAATACTCTTACATTCGGTACCTGATAAGCCCTCTTTACCAGCTGGGCACATTCTGCAAGACTCATCTTCTTCGTAAGTCTGCCAACACGCCCACAGCCCTCCTTTGATATATCGTCTTCATAAGTCACATTCAGCACCTGACTATTCTGTAGCTTTATCTCATCTGCTGCCGCATCTGCCATTCCCATAACATCAAAATTCGTATGCATAGCATAATAACAGATATCGTTCTGAATCAGTCGGAATACCCTTCTTCCAATAAAATCATCCGTATTCACCCGATTAAGCTTCTTAAAAATAAGAGGATGATGCGTCAAAAGGAGATCCGCCTTAAGGCGGACTGCCTCCTCTATTACATCATCCGTAGCGTCAAGTGCAATATAGATTGTATTTACTTCCTTATCACGTCTTCCTGCAAGCAGCCCAATATTATCCCATGACTCAGCATAAGAAGACGGTGAATGTGTTTCCAATTTTTCTATAATTTCATAGCACTTCATATTCGTCTACTCCCTTTTCAATAGAAATGGTTTAACCAAAGTAGTTATATAGGCAGAATACAATATCACTTAGTTCCTCATCCAGTTCCGCAATGCGATACTGTTGTCTTGGTGTGCTTTTCTTCTGACTCATCAGATTTCCTCTGATATTCTCATAATTTTCTTTCTGCCATAACAGATACTTTTTCAGTACAGGATGTGCTTTTTCCAAAAGATATGGACCATATGTATCCTGTACTCTGCGAAGCTTTTGCGCTTCTTCTTTGGAAATCTCTGAAATATCCGGTGGATTTTTCTCATCCGCATGCACATTTGCAACCTTTTTACACTTTTCTTTAAGGTTATCCGCAATCTGCTTCTCCTGCTTACCAAATACACAAGGAACCACATGCATCATCGGATAATATTTTCCATCTTCAAAAACCATATCTTCCTTGTCAATCATAAAACCTGATTCCCGAAGAAAGCTGCGTACTTCATCAATTTCTGACTGCGGCTGCAGCACAAACTGCTGCATCTTGCTGACAATCTCTTTGCCCTGCGTAAGAATATTGATAATCAATCTGCCGCCCATACCTGCACATACAATACCATCCACTTCGCCGGGTTCTAATGCCTCGACTCCGTCTGACAATCTTGTCGAAATGTGCTCCTGCATTCCATACTCTCTGATATTGCTCTTAGCCTGCTCCAAAGGTCCCTGATTAATGTCCATGGCTATTACTGTATTGCAAATCCGACGTCTTATAAGCTCCATGGCTACGTAACCATGGTCACAGCCTATATCTGCAATCCGGTCACAAGGCCTTACCAGCCCCACAACCGCCTGCATTCTATCTGATAATAGCATTCTCATTACCCTTTCAGAATTGTATCTTAATCTAAATAATCCTTTAACTTGCGACTTCTTGAAGGATGACGAAGCTTACGCAATGCCTTTGCTTCAATCTGTCTGATACGCTCTCTGGTTACGTTGAATTCCTTACCAACTTCTTCCAAAGTTCTTGCTCTTCCGTCATCAAGACCAAAACGAAGTCTTAATACCTTCTGTTCTCTATCTGTCAGTGTATCAAGTACCTCTACTAACTGTTCCTTCAATAATGTAAACGCTGCCGCATCTGCTGGTACTGGTACATTATCATCCTGAATAAAGTCGCCTAAATGGCTGTCTTCCTCTTCACCAATTGGTGTTTCCAAAGAAACTGGCTCCTGTGAAATCTTTAAAATTTCACGAACTCTGTCTTCCGGCATATTCATTTCCTTCGCAATTTCTTCCGGAGACGGCTCACGTCCTAACTCCTGTAACAACTGTCTGCTGACACGAATCAGCTTATTAATGGTTTCTACCATATGAACCGGGATACGGATGGTTCTTGCCTGATCCGCAATGGCTCTTGTAATCGCCTGTCTGATCCACCATGTCGCATAAGTAGAGAACTTGAATCCCTTACGGTAATCAAACTTCTCAACAGCCTTAATCAGACCAAGGTTACCTTCCTGAATCAAATCAAGGAAAAGCATACCTCTTCCAACGTATCTCTTTGCAATGCTGACAACAAGACGAAGGTTTGCTTCTGCAAGACGTTTCTTCGCTTCCTCGTCACCAACCTCTAATCTCTTGGCAAGCTCGATTTCCTCTTCTGCACTTAAAAGAGGAACCTTACCGATTTCCTTTAAATACATTCTGACTGGATCTTCAATTCCAACTCCATCCGGTACGGAGAGATCAATGGATTCCATATCCACATCATCTTCCTCTGAAAGCAGAAGCTCTTCATCAGGAATATCATCGTCATCATCTGTAATACGAAGTACATCGATATTACTCTGTTCCAAAGCCTCAAGAATCTTCTCAAACTGTTCCTCTCCCAGATTCATCTCCTTGAAGAAGTCGCTGATTTCCTGATACTCCAGCACATTTTTCTTTTTCTTTGCAATTGCTAAAAGCTCTTTCACTTTCGCTTCAAATTTTGCTTGTGTGTTTTCATCCATTCTGGTCAATCCTCCATACCATATTATTTTTATCCTTAATTTAAAGAAATATGCGTTTTACTAAGTTCTTCCAATGCCTTTTTTCCCTCGATAACCTGACTCATAGCACTAAGGTCAACGCCAAGCCTCTCAGAATAGTACTGGAAACTGTTACGCTTCACGCTAAGAAGGATGTCATGAAATGCCTTTTCCTTCTCAAGCTCACTCTCAAGCTCCGGCAGCTTGGTTGTAAAAAGGGAAGCCGCCTCACTCTGCTCTTTCTCATCCGCAAACATATTGATAATGCCCGCCGGATTCAAGGTATTATTCTCAATATCGGAAAACATTCTTTCCGCCACCTTACTGTATAATTCAATCGTAAAATCCGCCGGCGTAATATACGCTTTAATCTTATGATATAATTGCGGATAGTCCGTCAGCCATGTAAGCAGAAGTCTTTGTGACTTCTTTACATTCTCCTCCGGCGTATTTTTCTTCTGTATTCCTGATTTTGGTCTTTCTTTCTCCTGCGAAACCGCATATCCTCCAGCTTTTGCTGCGGTGTTCACAACCAGTTTTCGCAGATTCTCAAAGCCAATGTGATATTTTTCAGCAACAGCTTCGATGTAGTTCTCACGTTCCACATCCTCACTGAATTCACACAACTTACGTGCTATCGCATTATGGAAATTCGTCTTCCCCTCCGGGTCATTCATATCATGCTCCCGTTCCAGCATACGAATCTCAAACATAAACGAATTCTCCGCATGGTCAATTCGTTCCTGAAATGCCTCTTTTCCCAGATTCTTAATAAATTCATCCGGATCCTTATACGGATTCATATTAATAATCTTTCCTGACATTCCCGCATCACGAAGTATTCTGATCGCTCTAAGTGCCGCCTTAACCCCGGCACCGTCGCTGTCATAAGCCAGCAACACATCCTTCGTGTACTTCTTGATCAAGCCTGCCTGTCCCGGTGTAAACGCCGTTCCAAGGGATGCAACCGCCTGTGTAAAACCTGCCTGATGCATGGAAATGACGTCCATATAACCCTCACACAGGATAATATTTCCTGTTCTTGCTGTTCTGGCATAATTCATACCATACAGATTCCTGCTTTTATCAAAAATCTCTGTTTCCGGCGAGTTCAGGTATTTTGGTCCGTTATCACCATCTCCCATAATTCGGCCGCCAAACCCAATGACACGATTATTAATATCCTGTATCGGAAACATGACACGATTCCAGAATTGCGTTGTTGTTCCACGCCGTTCATCTATTTTGGCAAGCCCCACGTCACGAATCAAGTCATCCGAGTAACCTTTTTGCCGCAGATAGGCAAGTAACTCCTCACCACGTGCCGGCGCATATCCTAAGCCAAATTTCTTTCTGGTTTCCTCGGAAAGCCTACGCTTGTCCAAATACTCCTTTGCCTTTTCTCCATGAGGAAGACGAAGCTGATAAACATAGAAGATTGCAGCTTCTTTGTTTATCTCAAGAAGTCTTTGTCTTCTAGTCTCCCGACGCTTTGCTTCTTCCGAGTATTCCACCTCCGGCAGTGCTACTCCTGCCTTATCTGCAAGCATTTTGATTGCTTCCGGAAAGGTGCAATTCTCATATTTCATAACAAA
The DNA here is from genome assembly GCA_964445375.1 of uncultured Roseburia sp. Lineage (GTDB taxonomy): Bacteria > Bacillota > Clostridia > Lachnospirales > Lachnospiraceae > COE1. The sequence continues at coordinate 20,727 of CAYUKO010000039.1, read as the reverse complement.
GGTTACTACATTTCCGCCTTCCCCACAACCAAAGCACTTATAAATCTGCCTGTTTCGATTTACGGAAAAAGAAGGTGTCTTCTCACTATGAAAAGGACAGCAGCAAACGTAATTACTTCCCTTTTTCTGTAACCCAACATAACCGGAAATCACATCAACTATATCATTTTTCTGCCTAATCTCTTCAATCAGTTCTTCCGGATAATACATTTCCTAACTCCTGTTTCGTAACTATTCAGTACCTTCATAGTTACCCCGTTTCTATAATTAATAACCCATCCAGAACTTTGGTACATAAAGTTCATCATATAACGCAATTGCAAAACGATCCGTCATTGAGCTGATATAATCACAGACAACCAGTTCTCTTGGTTCTCCACGAAGTCCAAGCTCCACAAAAAACTTCGGCAACTCATCCGTGTGATTCATATAATGCTCATATAACGTCTTTACCAGAGAGACTGCCTTCGTCTCTTCCGCCTTGGCAATCGGATTACTATACACTTTATCAAACATAAATTGGCGCAAGTCTTTCATGGCACGCTCCACATCCGGAGACATACAAACATCATTGGTTCCCTTGCTCTGTGTCACAATATCATGAATAAAGTTATTCAAGCGTTCTCTTGGTGTATAACCAACTACCTCACCAATCTCTCTTGGCACATCTGATTTCTTAAGGATTCCTGCACGGATTGCATCATCCATATCATGATAAGTATATGCAATCTTATCCGAAAACCTCACAACCTTGCCCTCTAAGGTAGATGGCATATTCTTCGTCTGATGATTCAGGATACCATCTCTTACCTCCCATGTAAGATTCAGTCCCTCTCCATCCTTTTCCAGAATATCAACGGTTCTCACGCTCTGCTCATTGTGCCGGAATCCGTAAGGACAGATTTCATTCAAAGCTCGCTCTCCTGCATGTCCAAAAGGCGTATGCCCCAAATCATGCCCTAATGCAATGGCTTCTACCAGTTCCTCATTCAGTTGTAATGCTTTTGCGATTGTTCTCGCATTCTGGGAGACTTCAAGAGTATGTGTAAGACGTGTTCGGTAATGATCTCCCTCTGGTGACAGGAACACCTGCGTCTTATCTTTCAGTCTTCGGAAAGACTTGGAATGGATAATTCTGTCTCTGTCACGTTGAAAAACAGGGCGGATATCGCATGGTTCCTCCTCCCTGTTTCTTCCTTTTGAGTTCATGCTTAGTGTTGCATATGGACTAAGATAAATCTTCTCCCACTGCTCTAAATTCTCACGAATTGTCATATTTCTCCTGTCTGTGCTCTTGGCACGAAAACGAAACACTCTATAATTTAATATTCTGCGTGAACTTCAAAATTCCTTTTTCTTTTTTTATTTTTCCGAACTTTTTGCAAAAAACACAATATTCCTGTCTATTCCACACAAAGCAACAACTCTAGAGTTCCTCATCAAAAATAATCTCGACATAATCTCCCATAGCATGTTCTGTTTCTACAAAAAGCACCAGATGATTATCACGAATGCAGGAATATCCAGTTGGCATCAAAGACAGATTCTTAAAATCCATATCATAATCAAGCATTGTGATTGCGTAATCCGTCACATAACCATTGTTCAGAAATGCAGAAAAATCCTCCCTGCTGATTCCTTCTGATGCTACTTCATATCCCATATCCATTTCCAATGCAGAAACAATCGTTGCTACATCTGCATAATCTTTCAGTCTTACATTCTCACCAGTGAGTAGATTCAGATTCAGTGTCTTTACCTCATTAACCGGATAAGCACTTCCTTCATAATTCTCATAACCTTTGAATACAAAAGATACAACGCCAGTTCCCATGGATGCTGTTTCATAGCTGTATTCATAAGTACTTAATCCCTCTGCATTACTTCCCTGCAAAACTGTCTGCCTGATTCCTTCATTTAACTTTGTCTGAATCTCTGTATTCGCCATGCCGGAAAGCTGTGGATAGGTAACCTTAACAGCCCCCTCCTCATAGACAACCGTTTCTATCGAATAGCTAACAGCCTGCTCACCTGCCATGCGGTCTACCCATGGCACAATCTCTTCTTCCTCTGCAATCGTTGTTGTCTCCTCTTCTTCCGTTGGCGCTTCTACAGCCGCCGGCTGCTCATCCCTTATAATAACCGGCTCTGATTCCTCTGGCATAATCTGTTCAAATTCCACAACATTATCTAACTGTGATGCATCTTCCTTCTGACCGCACCCAAACAGTCCGCATGCTACTACCCCACATGCTAACAGTAATCCCGCTCTCTTCATTGTAACCTCCACCTTGACAAGCTCTCTTCTTCCTTGAGAAAAGAAAACCCTCAGGAAATTCTCTTAAAACAAAATTCCTAAGGGTTTGTATATTCATCCCATAAACCTGAAAATAAAAAGTGCAGGAGATGGGACTTGAACCCACACGGTATTGCTACCACAGGCACCTGAAGCCTGCGCGTCTGCCAATTCCACCACTCCTGCGAACAAATGATATTTTACCGTTTTTATCGAGTTCTGTCAACTATTTTTTCTATTATATTTTTTTATATTTTTCACGCAAATTATGCGCCAAGATAAGCTTTCTTGATTCTATCATCATTTAGAAGCACCTTGGCTTCTCCTGACATAGAAATCTTTCCGTTTTCCAACACATAAGCCCGATCTGCTACCGAAAGCGCCATCTTAGCATTCTGTTCTACCAATAAAATTGTAATACCATCCTTATGCAGTTCTTCAATAATGGCAAAAATTTCTGAAACCAACAACGGAGACAGTCCCATGGATGGCTCATCCATAAGAAGAATCTTGGGATTCGTCATCATTGCTCTTCCAATTGCCAACATCTGCTGCTCTCCACCTGAAAGAGTACCTGCCAGCTGTCTGGAACGCTCCTTCAACCTTGGAAAATGTGCATATACCCACTCAATATTTTTATTAATCTGTTCTTTATTCTTCATCGTATAAGCACCCATATAAAGATTTTCAAGAACCGTCATCTGCGCAAACACATGTCTTCCTTCCAATACCTGCGCCATCCCTAAATCGATGATTTTATAATTAGGTATCTTCTGTAAATTCACATCATCTAACAGAATTTCTCCCTGTGTCGCCTTTAATAATCCATAAATAGTGTGTAATATTGTTGTTTTACCTGCGCCATTTGCTCCAATCAAGGATACAAGCTCGCCATCCTTTACTTCAAGGGATATTCCATTTAAAGCCTTAATAGCACCATAAGATACATGCAGATTATTAATTACCAGCATCCAAATCCCTCCTTATCGCCCCAGATAGGCTTCTATGACTTCCGGATTATTTACAATTTCATCCGGCAATCCTGTTGCAATGGTTTTTCCAAAATTAATTACCTGAATTCGCTCACATACATTCATGACAAGACTCATATCATGCTCAATCAACAGAATTGCAATTCCAAACTGTTCTCGAATGACCTTAATACATTCCAACAATTCTGCTGTTTCCGTCGGATTCATCCCTGCTGCTGGTTCATCCAATAGCAAAAGCTTCATATCTGTTGCCAGTGCACGTGCAATCTCCAGCTTTCTCTGCTCTCCATACGGAAGACTTGATGCAAGAAAATCTGCCTTTTTCTCTAAATGAAAAATTTTCAATAACTCCATTGCACGCTCTTGAATTTTTTTTTCTGCCTCCCAGTATGCTTTTGTACGCAAAAGTGCTGAACAAAAACCATATTTTATATCTTTACTGAATGCAGCCTTAACATTATCAATGACTGTCATATTTCCAAACAATCGTATATTCTGGAAGGTACGGGCGATTCCCGCCTCCACAATCTGATGCGTTTTCTTGCCATTCAACTTCTCATTATTTAAGTAAAATGTCCCTTCTGTTGGCTTATAGACACCCGTCAACAGGTTAAATACTGTTGTTTTTCCTGCTCCGTTTGGTCCTATCAGTCCGACCAGCTCTCCCTTGTAAATCTCAATATTAAAATCTTCTACTGCATGGAGACCGCCAAATACAATGCCAAGATGCTGTGTCCTTAATACAGGTGTTCTTTCTTCCATCATAGCTATGCCTCCTTCTTCGTTTTCTTGAAATATGCCACTAATTTCTTAGGCCATTTTGGAACATCACACAGTGCAAATTCGCTCGTTCCAAGAATACCATGCGGACGAAACATAATAACGATAATCAATGCAATAGAATAAACCAGCATTGGATATGTAAATACATTTTGCAAAAATCCCGGCAGATGCTCTACCCACGTTCCATTTTTAATGACATAATTTAGTAAAAACATACCAATTGCGGCAACCACAGAGCCAGTTAACGAACCCATACCGCCTACTACTACCATGACAACGATAAATACAGAATTCAAAATGGAACCGTTCGTAAAAGCAAAGGACGTTGTCGCCAATGATGCATTACAGCAGGAATATAATGCGCCTGCAATCCCAGCAAAGAAAGCAGAAAATACAAAGGTCAAAACCTTATAAAAGCTGACATCAATGCCTGATGCGGAGGCTGCAATCTCATTATCACGAATTGCACAGATAATTCTTCCATACTTCGAACGGACAAACATAAACATCAGTGTCATGCAAAGAACCACAACCAATACAGCGACAAACATGTATCCCTTCTTCTCATCATTTGAAAATCCTAAGCCATTGGCATACAAGGACGAAGAAGCCGTTCCCTGTGAAAGTCCCTGCTGTCCACAAAAAGGAATGTTATTAATCAGATTTACAATAATCATTCCAAAACCAAGTGTAATAATAGCAAGATAATCTCCCTTTAAACGAAGCGCTGGAATACCCACCAGAAGCCCTAGTGCTGCTGCTAATAATCCTGCAGCAAGAATACTGACCATCAATACCAGAATGAATGCAACCCCTGATTTTTCTTCGTATACTCCTGCCCTTTGAAAGGCAAGAGACACCAGCGCTGCTGTATAAGCTCCTACTGCCATAAAGCCACAATGTCCAAGTGACAGCTGACCTAAAAATCCAAGAACCAGATTCAAAGAAGCTGCCATAATAATCAGATAGCAGCATTGCCAAACAGAAGGAACTATTTTCAATTTAATCGTATTATTCTCCACACCACCGAATGCAAAGGTAATGATCATAAGAATGACCAATGCAATCGTATTAATTCCATAACGCATTGCTGTTCTACTTGTTCTCATACTTTCTCACCTACATTCTTTCCAAGGATGCCCGCAGGCTTAATCAACAATACAATAATCAAAATCAGATAAACAAACGTATCTGACATAGAAGAACTGATATAAGTATTCGTTCCTGACTGCACAATACCGATAATCAGTCCGCCAAGCACAGCTCCCGGTAGAGAACCAATACCACCTAATACAGCAGAAACAAAGGCATATATACCTAATGTTGCACCCATTGTTGTAACAACCTTAGGATATTGTGCTATGTACATTAATGATGCCACTGCTGCCAATCCTGCACCGATTGCAAAGGTCGTAATAATAACACGATTTACATTAATGCCCATGACAATTGCGGCTTCCTTATCCTCCGCAACGCAGCGCATTGCTCTTCCTATCTTCGTCTTTTGTGTAAACATATATAATACAATCATAATAATTGCAGACACGACTACTGTAATTATCGTTGCCTCACTGATAGAAACGTTTCCTATTGAGATGGTCTTAGAAAACAATACATACGGAATCTTAGGATCTGGTCCAATCGCCGGAATCGCCTGCGCAAGATTTTCCAACACAAAGCTCATAGCAATCGCTGTAATCAACGCTGTCAAATTCGTTCCACGCTTTCTAACCGGACGATATGCTAACAGTTCTACCAGCATACCTACACAGGCACAAACCACAATTGCAAAAATGACAGCAAGCCAGCCTGGTAAGCCAAAGCCCATCATAATCGGAATGGTAAAATATAACGTATAACCACCCACCATGATAAAGTCTCCATGTGCAAAATTGATTAATTTAATAATTCCATATACCATCGTATAGCCCAAAGCAATCAGTGCATACACGCTGCCAAGCCTTAAGCCTGTTATGATAAACTGAATAAAAGTATTCATATCCTCTTTCCTCCTGCATTTTTCAAAGCAAAAGCTTTTTAATATAACAAGAGGAAAGAAGCTTCTTTCCTCTTATTAATGCCTGATAAAGTTAATTATCCATAATTTCTTAATTTACGGATAATGCCTGAACAGCCGTCTTAACCACGCTGCCAGATGCCTCATCATAACTGTATCCCATCAGGACACCACTCTTGATTGGAGTACCTGTTTCATCAAAGGAGAAAGTACCACTGGATACTTCATAAACAGTGCTGGTATCAGCCAGTGTAGCCTGCACATCTGCTGCGTCAAAGGAGCCTGCCTTTTCAATCGCATCCTTATATACCAGTACTGCATCATATCCTAATGCATCAAAGTTATTAGGTGCTTCGCCATATTTTTCTGTGTATGTCTCTACGAAGTAAGAAGAAACTTCACTGGTCGCAAGCTCCGTTGCATAATGATTTACGAACATGAAGTCATTGTAAACCGTTAAATCTGCACCATCCGGAATTGTAGTTTCTGTATTGTCTACACCATCACAGCCCAGCAAAATACCACTAAATCCAGCCTGACGAGCCTGTGGAACTAAATAAGGTCCCATAACATCATAATAAAATGGAGTAAATACAAGCTCTGCACCTGCTGCTGCCATCTTGTTAAACTGGTTTGTATAATCCACCTCTGTCATGGTAGCAACAGATTCTTCTGCAACAATCTCTATACCAAGTTCTGCACAGGAAGTAGCAAAGGCATCTCTTAAGCCTGCGGAATATGTATCTGCCGAACAATATACAATACCAACCTTGGTATATCCACTGTCTGCCGCATATTTGGCTGATAATTCACCCTGGAAGGAATCTTTAAAGCAAGTACGGAATACATAATCCATCTGCGTTGTCAAAGAATCCGCCGTTCCAGAAGGCGTAATCAATACCACTCCTTCTGAATTTGCTACCGAAGTAATGGCTGATGTACAACCAGATGTAGCTGAACCAATAATCAATGAAACACCATCTGAAATCAACGCATTCATCGCATTCAGACATTCTGTGGAATCTCCCTGATCGTCCTTAGATTCCAGTGTCAATTCATATTTCACACCATTTACATCAATACCACCATCTGCATTAATCTGTTCCACTGCCAACTCCACACCATTTTCAATATGCGTTCCATATACCGCAAGGCTGCCAGTCATTGGTCCGATTACACCAAGTGTAATGGTTCCTCCCGCTTCACCATCTATCGCTTCTTCCACCTGCGTATTACTAACTGTTCCAGCATCCTCTGCTGTACTGGCTTTTTCTGAACTACCACACGCCGTAAGACTTGCAATAAGAGTCGCTGACAATAATACACTCATTACCTTCTTCTTCATAACAATCTCCTCCTTAAACCAATCAGAATACACGGGCATATGCATATGAGATGTCCGTACAAAGCAAAAAGGCGTATAGATTCATTCCATACGCCTTCGTAATAATTTGTTGCTTTGATTTTGTATTATTTTATGACACTTGCAATAATATGTCAACTATTTTCTGTCTTTTCCTTTATATTGCACATTTTGTGCTATTTATTATTTTCTATTTTACACGTTACATATTCTTCGATTAAATCAGCACATTGCTCATATGTCAGTTCCCCTGTATTCAAACAAAGGTCATAATTATATGGGTCTTTCCATACTTTTCCCGTATGATACTTATAATAATCACTTCGATATTTATCTGTATCCTTTACGTGTTTTATTGACTCTTTCTCACTTAGTCCTAATCGTGCACACTCTTTTTCTACACATTTTTCAAAAGGAGCATAGATAAATACCTTAATCACATTTTTATAATCCTTTAAAATATAATCTGCCGCCCGCCCAATACAAATATAGGATTCTTCATTTGCAAGCTCCTTTAGCACCTTAGCCTGATAATTAAACAGATTATCATTTGAAGTAAAGTCATCACTTTCCGGCGGAATCAGCTCTCCTTTGTATACCTTCCTTGAAACCTTATAAAGAATGCTTTTCTTAACATTTTCATCTGCCTTGGCAAACAAAGCCTCATTAATTCCCGACTCTTCGGATGCAAGCTGAAGCAGGTTCCTGTCATACATATCGATTCCATATCTTTGCGCTAACAACTTACTGATAGAAGTAGCTCCGCTGCCACACGTTCTTGTCACTGCAATCACAAATCTTTCCATACGCCATTCCTCCTAATGTTGTCTTTTGGACACAAACACAAAAAGCAGAAATACCCCTAACGCTTTCACGTCTTTGTGATATTTCTGCTTTACACTGTTAAAATAATTATATTTATCGTTTATCCTGTTGTCAAGAAAATGTATTTTCGAAGTTTTTATTTTTCTTTTAAAAAAATGTTGACATATTTTTCTCATAATGATAATATATCTCTTGCAGCGTAATGAAAAACGCAATTGAGTTTTTCATTCATAATTACATATTGCTGATACGCGGAAGTGCTGGAATTGGCAGACAGGCAAGACTAAGGATCTTGTGTCCGTATAGACGTGTGGGTTCAAGTCCCATCTTCCGCATCATTTATTATGTAATTAGCAAAAATTTAATAAGCCATGCGGAAGTGCTGGAATTGGCAGACAGGCAAGACTAAGGATCTTGTGCTAGTATTAGCGTGTGGGTTCAAGTCCCATCTTCCGCAGTATGAAAACGAAAAAGTTTCTTGAGAAATCAAGAAACTTTTTTCGTTATAAACATGATATACATTCTATAAGGAGGTAACCTACATGAATCCACAACCAACTCAGTTGCCAGATATCTTAAAGCAAAACTTAGTTCGCCTTTTACAGCAAAATGGCGCAGCACTTTGCGGAGTTGCTGACTTAAACGGATTCGTTGCCAGCTCAATGACTACCGGAATTTCTGTTGCCATACCAGTGCCAGTAAATATTGTAGAGGATTTAAAGACAGCTCCCACCAGAGAATACCACGACATGTACTATACTTTAAATCAAAAGTTAAATGATATCGTAACCGCTGGCGCAGATTTTCTAATTCGGCAAGGTTATCAAGCCTTTGCAAATACTACTGATGTCGTCAAATACAATGAAGAATGGCAAACTCCTCTCCCTCACAAAACGGTTGCAACAAGAGCTGGTCTTGGTTGGATTGGCAAGAGCTGTCTTCTTGTTACACCAGAATACGGAAGTGCCATAAGATTATCCAGCCTTATTACAAATGCCCCTCTTCCCTACGATACCCCTATCACCCAAAGTCGTTGCGGCAGCTGTACCCAATGTGTTCAATATTGTCCAGCCAAGGCACTTACTGGAGCTCTTTGGACTGCCGGAATGCCAAGAGAAGAGCTCTTCCAGCGCGAAATCTGCAAAAAAGTTCAAACAGAACGGATGAAAGCGGCAACCGGCATTGAAACCGATTTATGCGGCATGTGCTTTGCGGTATGTCCATATACCAATCGCTATTTAAAAAAGTGTCATAAAATAACTCTCTAAAAATAATGTGCTTATTATTTCTCTTTCGCCTGCCTATTTACGATATAAATGCCAACGCATACCAAAACCAATGAAATAACACAAGTTGTTCCAAGACTTCCTGACTCATCAAGCAGAATTGCCGATAAGATAACACCAAACACAGGATTCATAAAACCGAATACCGCAACTCTTGATATCGGATTATACTTTAACAAAATCCCCCATAACGAATAAGCTACTGCAGAAACCAACGCCAGATACACTAGCATGGCAATTCCTTTTTCCGTAAATACTGTCAGTCTTCCTCCCATCAACAAGCCAAACAACATCATGATCACCCCGCCTGCTACAAATTGATATCCACTTAATACTACAGGGTCTTCTTCCTTGGAATATCTTTTTAGAAGAACAGAGGAAAACGCATATGCAATGGTAGACAAGAAGATAAATCCCTCCCCATTCCATGCAAACGTCATAGAAATTCCATTTCCTGCAACATTCACCAATACTACACCGGCAAATCCAATGATACTTCCTACCATTTTCCTTGCTGTTAAAGCTTCTTGCCGAAAGATAAGACTTGCCACGAATATTGCTATAAATACATTCACACCTTCTATAATGGACGCTTTTACCCCAGAAGTATTCGCAAGTCCAATATAGAAAAAGATATACTGTGCAACTGTTTGCAGCATACTCAACTTTACAATTTTTCCTACAGATTCTTTTTGTGGCAGCAGTAATTTTCTTCGAAGTATACTTCCAATCGCGATTGCCAGTAATCCCGCCAGTGTAAATCGGCAGCCCGCAAACAAAATCTGTGTTCCTATTGCATCAGGAGGAATCAGAAACCATTGATAACCTAATTTAATGCATGGGAAAGCGCTCCCCCATAACGCACAGCATATCAGTGCTCCAAGCCATACCACAATTGTTTTTGTCATAAACTGATCTGTTTTTTTCATTCTGTTATCTCCTTTGACTTATTTGTCTCCAATACGTAAAAGGAACGCAAATCCCCTTTGATCTGCGTTCCACTGTTATCACATACTTTTTCATTATGCCTATATTAAAGTTAAGCTACAACGTATTTCTCAAGCTTCTCTATTAATTCTTCTCTCTCTTCAAGCTCAGCATGGATATCCAATACGAGAGGTTTTGTACAATCACAGCTTAATACGCCTAATAAAGACTTCGCATCAAGGTATGTATTTCTACCACTGATTAAATCGATATCATAAGACGCACTTCTTGTAATATCCACAAAATCCCTCACTTTGTCTACTGAATCAAGTAACACTTTAACTCCCATTTTTTAACTCCCTTTCTTTATACCTTATATTTCTCCCAACTATAAGGCACCACATAGATACACATTACCTTGCTATTATCCCCTATTTTATTTTTATGCGCAAGTACCTATATTTTTTTCTATGCATTCCGCACTTTTTTGATTAAAAATAAAAAAATATTGTGCAGATTTACATAAATATTCAGGTATCTTTTTGATAAATCAAGTTCCTTGCATGAAATAAAGTTTTATTACCTGCGCCTGTACATGTAAAAAGCATCACTTTCAACAGTGATGCTTTTCCTCATTTTACTTCTGAACAAGATGTACTGCAAATCCGCCAATCTCATCTTCCATATAAATAGCAATCAATTTTCCATTCTTCACTACAGCAGAATCCTCGATAAACTTAACACCTTTTACAGATTCCAGATAGTTCTTAGCACGAACAACACTATTTGTACCAATCGCAAGATGTCCGTTTGTACCACGACCAACTGACTTCATCGCTTCTACTTCGATGCCTGCGAAGATAGAACTGTTTCCAACCTTCTTCTTAAATCCGAATAAGTTATCAAACTTAGATGCTACACCGTCAGCCTCATTTTCATCCGCACAATTAACGCCAACATGTCTTAACTCGAAGCCAAGCATGGTTCTAACAGCTTCTTCTGTAAGAGCCTGAATCTCGTCAAACTTGCCCTCTGCAACAAGCGCCTTGTTAACCATCCAGGAACCGCCACAAGCAATAATCTTATCAAATGCAAGGTATTCACAGATATTCTTTGCATTGATTCCACCTGTCGGCATGAACTTCATCTGTGTATAAGGAGCCGCCATAGACTTAATCATGTTTAATCCACCAGCAGCTTCTGCCGGGAAGAACTTAACCACGTCAAGACCTAACTCGATTGCTGCTTCTACATCAGAAGGATTGGACGTACCAGGAGTTACAGGAACGCCCTTCTCGATACAATACTTAACAACCTTAGGATTCAATCCTGGGCTAACGATGAACTTAGCACCAGCATTAACGGCACGGTCAACCTGCTCTGTTGTTAATACGGTACCTGCACCAACTAACATCTCAGGGAATTCACTTGCCATAATTCTGATGGATTCCTCAGCGGCAGCAGTTCTAAAAGTTACCTCTGCACAAGGAAGTCCACCCTTGATTAACGCTTCTGCTAAAGATTTTGCATCTTTTGCATCATCTAATACAACAACTGGTACGATACCAATTCGACTGATTTTCTCTAATACTTCGTTCAT